>CAMWYL010000157.1 GCA_947178465.1 uncultured Lachnospiraceae bacterium
CCTCCATATGCTGTAGGACGGTCTTATCCTCTTCCTTTGCCTGTATCGTGTTTTTGCATTGGTAGCCTCTTTTAGCCAATCGCCGGGTCAGTTCGTCAATGTGCTCCTCGATCAGGGAAATTGCATCCTCCTCAAGATAAAATTTTGTCACTACCTGATTCTTTTCGGTTTGAAGAGAAATACTGATATCCAGGCCGCCGAGATTTTCCATGTCAAGATGCAGAAATGCGGTAAGCATTCCGTCTCTGCGCGCAAGATTTTTCTTATTGGTGTATACATACAAGTCACCGTGCGCCTGGGAATTGGTGAGTCGCAACGGAAGCTGTACATAGTTAAACATGTGATTCATCTGATTCATAAATTCAACATTTTCCCGAATGTTGTTCAATGCTCTTGCGGGTGCCGCATCACCGCCTCCGCTCTCCTGCATGGTATTGTTCATAATCTGTAGGAGCCGATTGCTCTGTCTGACAATCTTCTCGTAAAATTCCTGTGTTTTCCCCTCCTCCGGAAGTTCCTGCGGACTGAGTGTCCACTGCTTTTGAATCTCCCTGCGCACCATGGATTTAAACGGCTCCGCACGGAAAATCTCATCCTTCAGCTCCGGTGTCAGTGTCTTGGACAAGGCCGGCTCCGATAAGAGCTGATTGACGCCTTTCGCATCCAAACGGCCCTCCTTAATCAGATTGGTAATCTTATTCGGAAGCTCCTGCGGCGGAGTTCCTTTTAACTGATTGACCGTATCCTTCCACTGTGCCTCTGTCTGTGGCACGGTCGGATTAGCTGTGCCTGTATTTACATTTGCTGCGTTTTCGCCTGACGGTTGGTCTGCATGGGCGGTCTCCTGCGGCAGATCTGCACTTTTCGTTTCCGCCTGCGGTGCCGCATTTTGTGCCGGTGTCTGTTCCTGTAACGGTTCCGCACCATTGGGAACAGCCCCCTCCGCTGCGGAATCGGTCGTGATATCCGCGGCCGGGTGGTCGGGCTGCGATACGGCCTCATCCGCAAGAAACTGCAATACCTTTTCCATATACTGCCCTGCCTGACCCGGCGACGCGCCCGGAACCGAGGACAGGTTCGCCGCATTCTTCGCGTCCGAGAGCATCTCATACAGCTCAAATACCTCATCTGAGGCCTCTCGGATGCCATCTAACAGCTTATGCTCCATATTCTGATAATTTTCATATTGTACCAGATTTTTATCCGTTACCGGCAATTGCAGCTTTGTAAGTTTTATCAGATCCGCCACATCCGCCTGCGGATGCTGCAACGCTAACCGGTTAAAGGTCATAAGCGTATTCTTGTTGATGGACATGCCGTTCTCAATCAGCTTTGCCACGAGCTGCAAATTCTTCTCTGTCACTGCAAGATTGGCCATTTTCAGCGCGGACACACCTACCCGCTGCATCTGCATATTACTGTCATATACCGGCTTTAATACGAGTTTATTATCTTTATTAGACAAAACCTGTAGATTGAGCACCTGTCCCAGCGCGACCTGAACATCACGCTCCAGCTTCGCCGCCATATATTGTCCGTTTGCAACCCGGATTTGAACATCCTCGCCATTGACGGACGAAATCTCCCCCTGAAAGGTATCGCCGGTCTGCAGCTGTGAAACGTCCACATTCTGCGCGGTCGAAGCCGTGTTTGCATTTGCGGCGGTTCCTCCCGAAACACTGCCGGTATATGAATGTCCTATTTGTCCGTTTCCTGTGGTATAATGAGAAAATCCCGACATAAAGCTGTCCATATGCGTCCTCCTGTCTTACACATTGTCCCTTATCCGGTTATTGTAACAGGTTTTGGATAAAGGAACGTCTGTGGATTGGCGTCGGTCCGTATTCTCTTAGGGCTTCAAGATGTACGGCGGCGCCATATCCCTTATTATCCGCAAAATGATATTTCGGATATTGCTTGTCATATTCTACCATCAGGCGGTCTCTTGTGACCTTTGCCACAATGCTTGCAGCGGCAATTGACACACTCTTTGCGTCTCCCTTTATAATCGGCACCTGCCGGATATCCACCTGTGGTATTGTAACGGCATCATTTAATAATATATCGGGTTTTATCTGCAATTTACTGATAGCTTCCCGCATAGCTTCGTAGGTTGCCTGCAAAATATTTATTTTGTCAATCCGCTCATGGGAGGCGTATCCGATACCGACCGCCACCGCTTCGCGCATAATCACATCATACAGCTCCTCGCGTTTCTTTGCGCTGAGCTGCTTGGAATCATTCAGATATAATATCTGACAATCCTTTGGAAGAATCACGGCTCCCGCAACCACCGGACCCGCCAGAGGTCCGCGCCCCACCTCGTCTATTCCACAGATATATCCACAGTCTGCGTATTTCCTTTCATACGCCTTCATTGTCTCTGTTCGCTGTTTTTCCTTTTCCAATCCCTCTAACTGCTTTCTTGCCTTCTCCACAAGCGCCTGTACGCCGCTTCGCTCATCCTGTCCATACGTTTCCACAAAAAGAGGCAGCATGCTTATGGTTGCTGCCCTCAATTCATCCTTTATCTCGCCGATTTTTTTACTCATCTTCTCCTCGCTTCCGTATCAAACACATATGTGAATATTTTCACATATATGCTTATACACATGTTACTGATGCTTTAATATGCCAAACTCAGACAACGGCCATATTCTGATAAAAGCCCTGCCGATAATGTCCTTGCGGTGAATATTTCCCACTGACGGGTCCCTGCTGTCGGAGCTGTTGTTGCGGTTGTCTCCCATCACAAAATATTCATCCTCGCCAAGCACGATAGCCTCGCTTGCCCTGCCCGGGTTCTCAATGACCTCGCGCCCATAATTCTCCTCAAGGATCTCCCCGTCAATATAGATATTCCCTTCTTCATCGATCTGCACGATTTCTCCCGGAAGTCCGATGATTCGTTTGATATAGTAGGTATCTCTGTCATATTGGAAAGGAAATACGATAATGTCAAAGCGCTCCGGTTCTTTGAACTTATATGACAGCTTATCGACAATCAGATGGTCCTCATGGCTCAAGGTCGGCTCCATGCTGCTTCCACTGACCTGCGTTCGCTGTCCCACATAGGTCACGATCAAATATGCCGCAACCAACACAAACAACAAATATATGCTGGTATTCAAAATTTCTTTCAAAATATTTTTCATTTTCCTAGCGCTGCACCTTTCTCAGACTGTTCTTATAGTATGTTATTGCGGAGTTTCCAAAGAAATTCTGCCTAATCTTCCGCTTCTGAAATCCTCGACGACCATTGACGCCGCCTTCATCATATCCAACTCTTCTCCTTTCAGAAAGCACCTGCGGCTGATACAAATCGCCTGAAGCGTTTCGTATGCGTCACCTTGAACAGACGTTATTTCGTAACGTTTTTCCAAAAATCCCGGATACGCGGATGTCATAAAACGAATCAACTCGCACGCCAACTCGTCTAAATGGACAATCTCGTCATTCATGGAGCCAATCATCGCCAGATGAAGCCCTACGGTCTGATTGTCAAATTTGGGCCACAATATTCCCGGGGTGTCCAGCAGCTCCAGCTCTTTATTCAAGCGAATCCACTGCTTTCCCTTTGTGACTCCCGGCTTGTTGCCGGTCTTGGTACATGCCTTTCCCGCAAAGGAATTGATAAACGTGGATTTCCCGACATTGGGAATCCCGACTACCATGGCACGAACCGGACGATTGAGGATTCCGCGTCTTCTGTCCCGCTCGATTTTCTCTTTACAGGCCTCCTGTACAACGCCATGAATGGACTTTATCCCATGTCCGCTTTTGGAATTTATCTCAACGGCATGAAGTCCGTTCTCACCAAAATAATTCATCCAGAGCTTGTTCTTCCCCGCGTCCGCCAAATCCGATTTATTCAGCAGGACAATCCTTGATTTATTCCTGCCAAGCTCATCAATATCGGGATTACGGCTGCTTAACGGCACTCTGGCGTCCACAAGCTCTATCACCAAATCAATAAGCTTGATGTTCTCCTGCATCATCCGTTTGGCCTTTGTCATATGCCCCGGATACCATTGATAATTTGCCATATTGTTATTTCCTTTCCAATCTTCCTGTAAAGCAGACTATTCCACAAATCCGATATCGCTGTCCCCGGAGGCCATTTTAAACCATGCCTTTCCGATAATGTATTCATTCTTCACGGTTCCGATATTGGCGGAACGGCTGTCCTCACTGCTGTTACAGTTATCTCCGATCACAAAGTATTCATTTTCGCCGAGCGTAATCTCATTTTCCAGAACGCCCGCTTCTGCGATTCTGTCATTAAAATATTCCTCTACCGCTTCGTCATTGACATATAAAACACCATTTCTTATGTAGAGGGTGTCACCGGGAACCCCTACAACGCGTTTCACATAATAGTGCGACTTCTCATTACCGTTTGGCAGAAATACAATCACATCGCCGGCCTTAGGCGAGGATACTTTATAAATCAGCCTGTTTAGAAATATCGACTGCCCGTTATACAGACTCGGCTCCATGGATGCGCCGATAACACTGGTTTTCATGCCGACACAGTATACAACCACAATTGCCAGAAAGATTGAAACGAATATCCAGAACATCCAACTGACAATTTCCCGCAGCAGTATCATATTCAGTTTTTTCTTCTTCTGGTAAAAAGTAAGCCCTTTTCGTCTTGCCATTGCATACTGCCTTTCGTCCCATATCGTCCATCTATGATTATAACCAATCCTAATACCTATTGCAAGCGTTGTAAATTCTTTCTTTCATATATCATCATAACGCGAAAAATCAAGTGCACAAAAAACGGGGCTTTGAAAAGCCCCGCCCCGTTATGAACTGATTATTTTACTAATTCTTTAACCTTCGCCTTCTTACCAACACGGTCTCTCAAGTAATACAACTTCGCACGTCTTACTTTACCTGTTCTTACAATCTCAACCTTTTCTACGTTGGGAGAATGTAACGGCCATGTCTTCTCTACGCCAACACCATTGGAAAGCTTTCTGACTGTGAAGGTGGTTCTGTTGCTTCCGCCCTGAATCTTGATTACGGTACCCTCGAATACCTGTATTCTCTCTCTGTTACCTTCCTTGATTTTGCCGTGTACCTTAACAGTATCACCCACGTTAAAGTTATCGACAGATTCCTTTAACTGTTCCTGCTCAATTTCTCTGATAATGTCGTTCATTCTATGTTTGCCTCCTTTATTCATTCGACGTTCTTAATATTTCTACATCATATACCATATGCTTGATATGACTCATACCAGAGGACCATCTCTTTATTCGCAACATTAATAATATAGCACAATATTTCCCATAATGCAAGGAATTTTTTGCTTATTTCTGTTTGTATTATGTTAGGGAAACGCTGATTAAAGCGTTTCCCGCACCGGATTTGCGCCACAAAGCGGCATACTTCCTCTGCAAATCCGTGTGCATCCGCCGGAGGCTTTAAGGAAGTGCTGATTTAATCAGCGCTTCCTTAGATTTTTATCGCAGTCCACTTTCCGGTCTTGAAGCGTATCGACGCAAATAAAAACCGCGATATCTGGTCTGCCAGAATCCCCAGCCATATTCCTGGAATTCCCCATGCAAGTAAAATGCCGCAAAGATAAGAGAAACCCGTTCTGATAACTGTGACACTGATGGTGGAAGCAATCGCGGTGTAGGTCGTGTCGCCCGCACCTCTGAGACATCCCATATAGATGACTTGGGATACCTGAAAAAGCACGATAATAATAATCACACGGATGATCTGCACACCGTATGCGACAATATTGTCCTCCACGAAGAACAGCCGATACAGCGTCTCACCGCCAAAGAAATAGATAACGGCAAGCGCGATAGAGATGCACAAACCGATGCGCCTGCACACCTTTCCGTATTTCTTGGCCTTATCGGGAGAACCTTCCCCCAAGCTTCTTCCAATTAATGCGACCGCGGCTACCTGCATACCGTCACCAAAGGAGAAAGTCAGTCCGAGAATATTCATTCCGACCTGATGCGCCGCCATGGCGTCGGTTCCCATCCCTGCCGCCATCATCGCCGTAGACATAAAGCCGATGCGCATCAATATCTGCTCTATAAAGACGGAATACCCCACCTTAATAATGTGTCCGAGCGTCTCAAAGGAGCCTTTTATTTTCTCTCTGACTATGTATGGCAGGCTGACAAAGTTATCCTTTTTAAATAAGGAGCGAATGCTCATAACACACGCGATTACGGTCCCGAATACAGTCGCAATCGCCGCGCCGTGAATGCCAAGCGCAGGAAAACCGAAATGCCCGTTAATCAGCAGATAATTTCCGATAATATTTACGAGATTCGAAATAACATTCGTCTTCATGGCGATAATCGTGTTTCCCGAACCTCGCTGCGCCGCATTGATGCCCATGGAAATCACATTAAATACCATTCCACCCATGATAATCCGAAAATATATGACAGCGGTGTCATGTGTATCCTCCGCAGAACCGCAAAAGTGTATAATCTGATTTGCAAACACAACGCATAACGTTGACACTACAATGACAGCCGCCAAAATAAACCATATCGCCGTCAGAAGGATTTGGTTGGCTTCGTCCTTTTTCTGCTCGCCGCGCCGTCTTGCCACAAGCGCGGATATGGAGACATTCATCGCGATAAACAGCGCAAGGCCCATAAACTTCGGCTGTGTGGTGAGTCCTACCGCCGCTACCGCATAGGAGCCTATTGAGCTTACCATCAGCGAATCGATCATTCCCGCAAGCGCCACAAAAAAGGATTCACACACCGCGGGCCACGCCATGCGCAGAGCTTCCCGCACGATACCGTTTACCCCCTTGTTTTCGATATTTACCGTATCTCCCATCGCCCTTTCATCTTCTTTCCTTTATTCTGTTAAATAGCTGACTACTGTTTCGCCGCATTGAGATATGCCTCATACAAATCGGGCCGCCGCTGCCTCGTCCGCTCCAGAGACTGTTCCTGCCGCCATTTTGCGATATTGGCGTGATGTCCGCTCAACAGCACCTCCGGCACTCTTTTCTCGTGCCAAACCTCCGGCCGCGAATACTGCGGGTATTCCAGCAGTCCGTTAGAATGGGATTCCGTTTCGGCGGACTCTCCATTGCTGAGTACCCCTGGGACAAGTCTTGCTATCGCGTCGATCATTACCATTGCCGGAAGCTCACCGCCTGTCAGCACATAATCGCCAATCGAAATATAGTCTGTAACAATTTCCTCCAATACACGCTCGTCAATCCCTTCGTAATGTCCACAGAGAAATATCAAATCCTCCTCTGCCGCAAGCTCCGCCGCCTTTTTCTGGTGAAACAGCTCTCCCTGCGGTGTCACATAAATCACGCGCGTTCTGTCGCCCTGTGCTGCTCCTTCCGCCGCCCTGCGCTGCCTGATATGCTCCTCCAGAGCCTGCCGGCAGTCATAGACCGGTTGCACCTGCATCAGCATTCCCGCGCCGCCGCCATAGGTATAGTCGTCCACCTTATTATGC
>CAMWYL010000158.1 GCA_947178465.1 uncultured Lachnospiraceae bacterium
GTATGGCACAGCTATGGGGAGGACGTTTCACTAAGGAAACGGATAAGTTGGTATATAATTTTAATGCATCCATATCCTTTGATCGGAAGTTTTTCGCACAGGATATAGAGGGAAGCATGGCACACGTGCGGATGCTGGCAAAGCAGGGGATTCTGACAGAGGAAGAAATGACGCAGATATTGGAAGGCCTGAAGGGCATTCTGGCGGATGTAGAGAGCGGGAAGCTTGAGATTACGGACGAATATGAAGATATTCACAGCTTTGTGGAGGCGAATCTGATTGACAGAATCGGAGATGCAGGGAAGAAGCTCCACACGGGAAGAAGCCGGAATGATCAGGTCGCGCTGGACATGAAGCTATATACGAGACATGAGGTGCTTGAAATTGACGGTCTGTTAAAGACGCTGTTGGAGGTGCTGCTTTCTCTTATGGAGAATAATCTGGAGACTTATATGCCGGGCTTCACACATTTGCAGAAGGCACAGCCGATTACGCTGGCGCATCATCTGGGCGCTTATTTTGAAATGTTTAAGCGTGACCGGCAGCGTCTGGGAGATATTTATGACAGGATGAATTACTGCCCGCTGGGTTCAGGGGCGCTTGCAGGTACCACTTATCCGCTGGATCGAGCGTATACGGCGGAGCTGCTTGAATTTAACGGGCCGACCTTGAACAGTATGGATTCCGTTGCGGACAGGGATTATGTGATTGAGCTTCTCTCGGCGATGGCGACAATTATGATGCATTTGAGCCGCTTTTGCGAAGAGATTATTATATGGAACTCGAACGAATACCGTTTTGTCGAGCTGGATGATGCGTATTCTACGGGAAGCAGTATTATGCCTCAGAAGAAAAATCCCGATATTGCGGAGCTGGTACGTGGTAAGACGGGAAGAGTGTATGGCGCACTGATTTCCCTGCTCACGACGATGAAGGGGATTCCGCTTGCCTACAATAAAGATATGCAGGAGGACAAGGAGCTTACGTTTGATGCGATTGACACCACAAAGGGGTGTATCGCGCTGTTTACAGGGATGCTCAGAACCTTGAAGTTTCGCACGGAGGTGATGCGTGACAGTGCGATGAAGGGCTTTACAAACGCGACGGATGCGGCGGATTATCTGGTCAACCATGGGGTGCCGTTTCGGGATGCTCATGGTATTATCGGAGAACTGGTGCTGTACTGCATTGACAGGGACAAGGCCATTGACGAACTGTCCTTGGAGGAGCTTAAGGCCATCAGTCCGGTGTTTGAGGCAGATGTCTTTGACGCAATCAGCCTTGAAACCTGCGTCAATAAGCGCACAACAATCGGTGCACCGGGACCGGAGGCGATGCGGGAGGTTCTGCGGATTAACAGGGAATACTTGAGTCTGAGCTGAAACATATACGGAAAGTCATGATTATTGAAATGAAATAAAAGGTTGCGCGAAATGCGTTGGAAATGGAGGAAAATAAGATGAGTGAAAAATTAAAGGTTGGTATTCTTGGCGGTACGGGTATGGTTGGACAGAGGTTTATTTCACTGCTGGAAAATCATCCGTGGTTTGAGGTGACAACGATTGCGGCAAGTCCGCGTTCCGCCGGGAAAACCTATTCAGAGGCTGTCGGGGACAGATGGAAGATGACAACACCGATGCCGGAGGCTGTTAAGAACATAGTTGTAATGAATGTGAATGAGGTGGAAAAGGTTGCCTCAGAGGTTGATTTTGTATTCTCGGCAGTCGATATGACAAAGGAGGAAATCAAGAAAATCGAGGAGGATTACGCAAAAACGGAGACACCGGTTGTCAGCAACAATTCCGCGCACCGCTGGACGCCGGACGTTCCGATGGTGGTTCCCGAGATTAATCCGGAGCACATGAAGGTGATTGAGTTCCAGAGGAAGCGTCTTGGCACGACAAGGGGTTTTGTGGCGGTAAAGCCGAACTGCTCCATCCAGAGCTATGCGCCGGTATTGACTGCGTGGAAGGAATTCGAGCCGTATGAGGTGGTTGCGACGACCTATCAGGCGATTTCCGGAGCCGGAAAGACCTTTAAGGATTGGCCTGAGATGGAGGGAAATATTATACCCTATATCGGTGGCGAAGAGGAGAAGAGTGAGAAGGAGCCGCTCAGAATCTGGGGAGAGATTAAGGACGGCGCGATTGTCCCTGCGACGAGCCCTGTGATTACCTGTCAGTGTATCCGTGTTCCGGTGCTGAACGGACATACGGCGGCAGTGTTTGTAAAGTTCAGAAAGCAGCCCACAAAGGAGCAGTTAATAGAGAAGCTGGTTCAGTTTAAGGGGGTACCGCAGGAGCTGGAGCTTCCGAGTGCACCGAAGCAGTTTATCCGGTATATGGAGGAGGATAACCGTCCTCAGGTGGCGTTGGATGTTGATTATGAAAACGGCATGGGCATTTCCGTCGGACGTATTCGCGAGGATTCCGTATATGATTGGAAATTTGTCGGACTTTCTCATAATACGGTACGTGGGGCCGCAGGCGGCGCAGTTCTCTGTGCGGAGCTGTTAAAGGCTCAGGGATATATTACAAAGAAATAAGTGCTTTATAAGGCATGGGAAAGGGAGGTACTTCAAAACGGAGCTGCCTCCCTTTTTGGCGCTATTGATATTGCAAAAAAGCTTAGTATGAGGTGGGTATGAAAAAAAGAGGTCGGAAATTTATTATATTGTTGGCAGTACTGCTGCCTGTGCTTACGGGAATCCTTATTTTGCGCAAGGATATCAGAATTAATCCGGTTCTGGTTGGAGGATATGAATTGCGGGGCGTTGATGTGTCCCACTATCAGGGAGCGATTGATTGGGAGGAGCTTGCCCGGCAGGATTTGGACTTTGCGTTTATCAAGGCAACGGAAGGGAGTGGGCATTTAGACGAATGCTTTTACGATAATTGGAAGGCGGCAGGAGAAACAGAACTGTACATCGGTGCTTATCATTTTTTCAGCTTTGACAGCGCGGGAGAGACACAGGCTCAATTTTACATAGATACTGTGGGAGACCTGAGCGGTAAATTTGCTCCGGTCATTGATGTGGAGTATTACGGGGACAAGAAAAATAACCCGCCGGAGAAGGCGGAGGTTGTAAGAAGCCTGCGCGAGCTGCTGCTCATATTGGAGGAGGAATATCAGGTAAAGCCGATTATCTATACGACCCGAAGCGCATATAAGGACTATCTTGAAGGAGAGTTTACGGACTATCCGCTGTGGGTGCGGAGCGTATATTGTCCACCGTCTTTTCTTTTCGGAGATGATTGGACGTTCTGGCAGTATACGGACACGGCTGTTTTGGACGGCTATCAGGGCGATGAGAAATATATTGATATGAACGTGTTTCGGGGAACGCGCAAGGAGCTTGAAGCGTTGCTTGTGGATTTATAAAAATAATATTTTGTCGAGTGTTGTAATTATATGTAAATTATGGTAATATCTGACTATAGAGTTAATTGTACTACGATAACTGAAATTTAATCTGCCTGCGGATAGGGGCGGTATTAAGGAAAGGTGGCAGAAGGGATGAGCGAAACAAAACAATTGGCTTATAGTCGGACCGGAAATACGGGCAGTGATACAACGCTGGTATTTCTGCATGGTTCCACAATGACGAAGGAGGGAATGCTTCCTCTGGCGCAGCAGTTTGGGGACTATAATTGCGTAACCTTTGATCTGACCGGTCATGGGGAATCTGACGGAGAAGAGCCGGCGGAGGTATGGCAGTTTGCGGAGGTGGTGGAGGCTTCCCTTTTGCAGCTGCAAAGAGAAAACGTAGTTACGGACAGGATTATTTTATCAGGCTACTCCATGGGCGGGGCGATTACCTGTGAGATTGCGTATCGGAAAAAGGTGAAGCTCGCCGGTATTGTGATATTGAGCAGTGGAGCGAATCTGAAGGATTATACGCCGATGATAGACGATTTGAAGAAAATGCCGGCGGAAGAGTTCCGCACAGATGATATTTTGTCCTATCTGTTCGGAGAAAATACGGATACCCCGCAGACGGATATGGAGCGTATTATAAGGCAGTTTTCACAGACCAGGGTAGCGGACGTTATCGGGTATGGCGATTTAATGGCGTCAAACAGGTATGACCATTGGGCTGTTTGTGAGGAGATTGCGATTCCGGTATTATTGGTTCACGGAAGTGATGATCGGATTGTCCTGCCAATGGCTGCCGTGGAGACGTGGCGGAGGATAAAAGGCAGTGAACTGCTGATGATACCATACAAGGGACATGGTGCGATATATGAGGATATAGAGCTTGTGCGGGATAAAATTTTGACGTTTGTAAAACAGTGTAACTAGTTGTGGTCTTTTTTAAAGATGCCTGTATGATTATGGCGTGAGCCGGGGTATAAGATTGAAAGTTGTAATTTTCAATCTTATGCGCAAAAAGCAGCGCAGAAATGGAGAAAAATGGAAAATAATGCAATGATTAGGGGAATTGCCTGCTATCACCCGAAGAATAAAGTTGATAATGAATATTTTATTGAGCATTTTAAGAAGAAAGGCGAAAATATTGAGGGGCTTTTGCAGACAACAGGAAGAAAGAGCAGATATATTTCGGATGATGAGAATGAAACGATACTTACAATGGGATATCAGGCGGCTAAGGAAGTGCTGGAAAAAGTATATGTAAAGCCTTCGCAGATAGGTTTGCTTATATTTTCTTCCGGTACGCCGGAGTATATGCTGCCGCCAAATTCCGTAAAGCTGCATGCAATGTTGGGAGTGGGCCAAAAGTGCTGTGTTTATGATTTGAATGCGAATTGTGCAGGGATGATTGTTGCACTGGATCAGGCGTCAAGGGCAATGCAGAACAATCAGAATATTAAGTATGCGCTTATTGTGGGTTCAGACCAGTTAAACAAGTATTCTCGATATGATGAGGCATTGGCTTATTCGAATTTCGGTGATTCGGCTTGCGCAATGGTGCTGGAGAATGTATTTCACACGGACAGGGGAGTGCTTGATTCGGAGTATTACACCAATTCAAGTAACCATGATAAGATGGTATTTCCGGCGAAGGGGTTATCTTCCGTAATGCGTGACAGAAGTCTGTCAACACAAGATAAGCTGGTTCAATGGACCCCCTTTGATTACGGCGGAGCATTTCATAGCGCGAAGATTTCCATTGAAGAAATTCTTTTCAGAAACAATTTAAATAAAAAAGATATAAAAAAATATTTTCTGTCCCAATTTGCATGGAAGAGTATAGTAGGCGTATGTGAGGAATTGGGGGAAGATATTGAAAAATTTACATTCATTGGGGATGAGTTTGGATATACCGGTACCACAAGTCCGATGCTTGCCTGTGCGAAGTCAATGGAGGACGGTGAATTGCAGAGCGGAGACTATGTTATATTCTGGACGGTGGGTGCCGGAACGACCTGCGCATGTTCTTTGTACAGATACTGATGCGGCGTATTGGTACATTCGTTATCTGCTTATCGGGAAGCGCTTATTTTGTCGGGTCTTGTAATTATAAGAAAAATATGGTAATATTTGTGTAGGCGCCGAATGGTGACAAATAAGAGGAAAGACAGGTGGTTTTGATGGAGTTGGAAATTCTCAAAAATGAGGAAAAACGGGCAAATTTTGTTATGTTTCTGTTTTTTTCGGTAGTACCGGTTGTTGCATTTCTGTATGTACTGTTGTTTAACGGAGGTTCCATACGGGACAGTATCGTTTTACTTATGGTAGCAGCGAATCTTTTGATTAAGCTGCTTGAAAAGGCTCTCGGAAAATACGCAAAGTATCTGTATGTTTCAATCATTCCAATCTGTGGAGCAGTGACAATCGTGTTTGGAACACCTGCCGGCTTTGGCGCGATGGTGGAAGCTTATTTTCTGATATTGTTTTTAGCGGTTTCCTATTATGATTTGTCTGTAGTGGCGGTCTATACGGTAGTGCTTCTTGTAAGCAATGCTGTTGCCATGCTGATATTCCCGTCGGCATTTATGGCGATGTACACCTTCCCGATATGGATATTTGTAGTGATGGTTTATGCGCTTGCGGTTGTTGCGGCAGTGATGATTATCACACGTGCGCTTTCTTTATTTCAGACAGTGGAGAAGAAGGAGGGTGAGGTGGAAGAGCTGTTGGATAATGTCCGCGAAGCATTTACCGGATTAGAGGAATCAACGGAGAGTATTCACGCATCCCTGAGCGGTTTCCGGCAGAGTACACAGGATATCGCAGCTTCCACGGAAGAGATTTCGAACAGCTCGGAGAAGCAGATTAGTGAGGTCAGCGGAAGCATTGAGATTTTCAATACGCTGAATGATAAAATACAGGGTTCTGAGAGACAGGTCGCGAATACCATGGATAATATGGTTGCTTTGAAGGCGAAGAATGACGAAGGAATCGCCTCTATATCAGAGCTATCCAAGAAGTTTGACGAGAATACCAGGGCGACGCAGGAGGCTGCGGACGGTGTTGCAACGTTGTCACAGAAATCAACGCTGATTGCGGGCATTGTAGACAGCATTAACCAGATCGCAAGGCAGACAAATCTGCTTGCGTTAAACGCGGCGATAGAGGCAGCCAGAGCAGGAGAAGCCGGTAAGGGCTTTGCAGTCGTTGCGGACGAGATTAATGCGTTGTCAACAGAATCCTCCAATGCGACGAAGGAGATTGACGCGATTTTGAAGGACATTATCGTGACGGTCGAGCAAACCAATAAAATCATGGACAAGAACGGTGTGATTGTAAAGGAATCCTCCGAGAAGCTTGATGATACCGTGAAGATTTTTGAGACAATGATAAACTCTTCTGAAGAGGTTTTGGCCATTATCGAAGACTTAAAACAGGAGCTGGTAGGCATTGTGGACATTAAGGACGCATTGATGGAGTCTATGAATCGTCTGGAAGAGACGTCGGAGAAGTCCGCGGAGACGACAACGGAAATCAGCATGGCAACAGAGGAACAGGTTTCCGGTGTAGAAAATATTTTGAAGTCCTTAGAGACAGTTCAGGGTGGAGTCGAAGGGCTTGCGAAGGTGCTTGCGGTGAAGTAAGGATAAAATATTTTGAGAGGAGTCCCGGATGGAGAGGAATTTCCATTCAGGGCTCCTTTTCTGCTTTAGATTTTTATAAATGTTATTTAGGGAAATATTGATTTATTAGCGCTTTCTTAAAAAACGATTGCTCACGTAGTTGAAAAGTACTATAATAAAAATATAGCAAGGAAAGAGTTGCATTGGTATGAACAAAAGAAAACGGGAGGTGCCATATGGATAAATTTCTGACAAAATTAATGAATGATAAAAAAGGTCGTTTTGACGTTTTGTGTGTTCTTGTCGGCCTGGCATGTTCAATCGGATGTGAGATTACTACTAAAAATACAAAGCTTACAATATTTTACACAATAGTCACGCTGATTGTTAATTTTTGTGAAGCGGCGTATATGGACATTAATTTCAAAAAAATGATGGACGCATTATCAA
>CAMWYL010000159.1 GCA_947178465.1 uncultured Lachnospiraceae bacterium
CATTACATCCGAAAGCTTTCCAACCCCTGACGGCTCTATCAATATTCTCTCCGGATGGTATTTCTCAAGCACCTCCGCAAGAGAACTGCCGAAATCCCCGACAAGCGAGCAGCAGATACAGCCGGAATTCATCTCCTTGATTTCAACGCCCGCCTCTTTCAAAAAACCGCCATCAATTCCAATCTCGCCGAATTCATTTTCGATTAAAACAACCTTGGAAGCATCCAGCGCCTCCTTTAAAAGCTTCTTAATCAGTGTCGTCTTACCGGCACCCAAAAATCCCGAAAAAACATCTATTTTTGTCATTTTGATTACCTCCTGTATTATTGAAACATGTTAATGTTTTCGTTCTAATTTTTTATCATAGCACAAAGGGTGTAAAAATGCCATAAGCGAGGCATTAAATTTCAATAAAATCATCCCTCACTCCTCCTTTATATACCACTCCAGCTCCACTGCGGGGATTTTCTCATACCGGTCCGCCCCTTCTCCGGTCCGGAGATATACATCCCGAACCCCCGCCTGAATAATCATGCGCGCACACAGCGGGCATGGCTTCGCCTTATGCACCGACAAATCCCCGGGATTGATACCCGCCAGATACAAATCCGCCCCAATCGTCTGCTCTCTGGAGCAGTTTAAAAGCGCGTTTGCCTCCGCATGCACCGCGCGGCAAATCCCATAGCCCTCTCCCTGATGGAGGTTTTTCTTTATCCGCGGGCACATTCCGATGTCACTGCAGTTCTCAAAGCCGCGGGGCGAACCGTTATATCCCGTGGATATAACCGCATCATCCTTTACCAGCACCGCACCGTACTTGCGCTTGATGCAGGTGCTTCTGTAGGCAAAATTTTCTGCACAGTTTAAATACGCGTCCGCCTTTGATATCCGTCCCGTTCCTTCCGGCTTTACCATCTTATTCCTCATTTCCGCACAGCTTCTCCTGCGCAATGCTATTCCTCATTTGCTTCCTTTATCAGTACATATTCATCCTCAATAACCTTTGGCGGAAGGCTGTAGGTGACATCCGCTTCTCTTTTGTCTGCGTCCTCCGCCACCTCCCCGCCGCAGATAAGTCCAAGAAATCGCCCATATCTGTCAAAAACGCCGCCTCCGGACATTCCGGCCTTTGCATAGCACGCAGTCTCCAGCATATGCGTATTAAACACCGGCACAAAATGTATTCCCGTTATACTCCCCTGAAAGAAGCCCATGCCGCCGCTCTCCGAATCCACGCCAAGCTGCATAATCTCCCGGTCCGCATACTCCGTAACAAACGCCGACCTGTCCGCTTCGCTCTCCACATCATACAGCATCGGTCTTACCCCGCACAGCCTCCGAAGAAGCTCCTCCGGTATCCCGGCAGCCGGTATCGACAGAAACCCCACATCATACTGCTGCGAATATCCCAGAATTTCAGCGGGCAATGTCACATCCCCATTAAATGTAATCACTGCCGCCACATCCTTTCTCAACAAATGCCTGCTCGCGGCAATGATGACGTGTTCATTCTCTATTTCCCATATAATCCCGCTTCCACAGGCGTCTCCGGCCGCTACCCTGACCACGCTGCACCTTGCCAACCGATATGCGGTATCCTCGACAAGCCCCTGCGCGGCAAACACATTCAGTCGCCCCGAAACGCAAGGAAACACTGACACTTCACAGCTCTGTCCCAGCAATATGCCGATCCCTAAAATCATCAATATCTTTCTCATATCTGCTATTATAGCCTTTTTTACGGCCGTTTTCAATTTTTCTATGGAAATTTACAACCTTATAAGAGTATGCCTATAGAAATGTATTGTCAGAAATGCTCCCATGCCTTTCCACTGATAAGAGTATAGCACAAAATGCCCGAAATTTCAAGACTTGTAAAGCCTGTACGGATACCCTATAATCAATCTCGTTCCCTATCATTCTCATTTTCACATCATTTTACCCACAGTTCAGGAGGTACCGTTTATGGAAGAAAAAAATTGGATGGAGCTGCTGTCAGGACAGACGCAAATCGCACAGGTGCTTGATACCAATCAATATACAGAGCGCTTTGGTCTCGCTCTGACCAATGAGGATGCGCAGCTGCTCCTGCAGGAACGGACAAACGCTTTAAGAACTGAGCAGAGAGTCGAGTTCGGACAAGGCATACTGCCCAAAATCATCTATATGTTTTGCGATTCCGCTTATATCACACAGGCAAATTACCGCGATACCCTGATTCGTCTTCAGGAGATTTTCTATCTTTATAAAAACGAAATGCTGGACGAGATTACGGATGATGAACTGCTGGAATTTATGAAGGAGCAGTTCGAGGGTGTCTGCTATGGAGATTTGGATTATCTGGAAGGAACCTGTCTCGATATTTTCGCGCAGGCTATCCGTGCGGGCTACTCCGGATACCAACAGTCGCAGGGACGGGGAGAATTTTCACAATTTGATATCGTAACACGCTGGGACAGGGAATTATACCTACAAGCGCTGAAGTCACAGTAAGGAAGGTGATGATGATGGAACATACGAATTATCCGCCGGAGGAGCTGGTTCCTATTGTAGCGGAGCTTGCCGCTAAATATGCGGGCTTTGAACATTCTTCCATCCCCTATGAAAAGGCGCAGATGCTGATGGGAGCTGTTCTGTACTGTATTCATGAATGCAACATTCAAGAATGCAACAATCACAAATGTGAGACCATTGACTATTCAGGTCTGTCCGATATGCCAAAGCAGCCTTCCGCTTCCCTGCCTGTGGAAAGCTGCCGCCTCCCCGCAAAGGAAGCTTATCGGAAAGGCCGTCAAATCATACTTGAAAAGATGGAAGAGCTGCGGAAGCTTTATAACCGATTAATAACTGATTTTGATGCGTACGGCTCTAAATATCTCCATGATGCCATTGTCAAAGCCATCCCGTCATTTCTGTTAAAATACGACGCTGAATATGCCCCACAGGAAACCCTGATAACATTTGATTACCCGATTCTTAACGATATCAGCACCGCTACAGGCATTGACGCCGTCCTCGCCTATGTGGAGGGAATTTTTCCGGAACAGCGCTTCCTTAAGCCTTTCGGCGCGCCATATGTTATGGAAATCCTAAGCGCATACCATGAGGACTATGACCTCCTGCCCGAAAATCTCTGCACAATCGTCCTGCAAAACACAATTGGCCATATCATGCTTGGAAAGCCGCTGCAGGCCAAGGGTTTTCTTAGAGAGGAATATGCGCACATGGAACAGCTTCTTTCAGGAAAATCAGACACGGAGACGGTTCTCTATATTGATACTCTGCTGAAAGCTTTGATCAGGCAGTATTACGAAAATGATTTCCTGCTTTCGGATTATCTGAAGCATGACGTCCCCAATATTGCCAAAAGACTGCAAATCGGGGCTGAGAATCACTGTCTGGAGAAAATGATATGGATTTGATTCAGGTAAGGCAACCGCGGCGATAAGCCGGGTTATGTCGGCGCCGCCGGTCTCCCGACGACACGAATGATCATCTGTCTGGGACCATTGTTGCCAATGGCCTCAAGCGACCTACCTCGGAGCAGGCCGGGCCGACCTGTCGCTCCTTTCTTGGTCTTGCTTCGGATGGGGTTTACATGTGCCCTCCTCGTTACCTCGGAGGCGGTGGTCCCTTACACCACCTTTCCACCCTTACCGGCTGAGAGCCGGCGGTATATTTCTGTTGCACTGGCCTTAGAGTCGCCTCTACCGGACGTTATCCGGCATCCTGCCCTGTGAAGCCCGGACTTTCCTCACCTCTGTCCCAAGGACAGAGCCGCGATCATTTGCCACAGTTGCCTTCCTTTTTCAAGATATGTCTGTTCTCTTTATACTTTAAAGCAGCTTCCTCCCACAAACTCCCGCACAATGGAGTTCTTGGGAAGCTCCTCCGTGCTCACGCCGAGAAAATAGCTCAAAAACTTTAACAGCCGCACCGCCTCGAAATACTCCGGCTCGCCCGGCTCTATGCTGTAGAGCAGCGGCTCCGCATACTGCTTTAACACCGCAAGCTCATAAATCAGCGCGGAATTGAACATCGCGTCCGCACTCTCCTGGAACGGGAAAATATTCTGCGTCTCTCCCCTGCGCACGGAGCCCCACATCTGGATTGTACGCTTCGCGCTCGCGCCGCGCGTCCTTGCATCCCGCACCATACGCCGCAACAGTCTTCCGTCCGTTGTCGGTATCCTGTTATGCTCGTCAACATTGAGTGACGTCAGGGCACTGATATAAATCTTATACTTGCTCTCCGACGGCAGCCTGTGTGACATCTTGTCGTTGAGGCCATGAATACCCTCGATAACCAGAATATCACCCTCTCCTAACTGCTTGAAGTTCCCTTTATATTCGCGCTTTCCCGTGACAAAATTGAAGGTCGGAAGCTCCACCCTCTTTCCCTCAAGCAAATCGCACATGTCCTTATTAAAAAGCTCTACGTCAATTGCCTCAAGGCACTCAAAATCGTAATCCCCGTTCGGCTGTTTCGGCGTCTTTTCCCTGTCAACGAAGTAATCGTCCACCGCAATCGGATGCGGCACTAATCCATGCGTGCGAAGCTGCACGGAAAGCCTGTGGGAAAAGGTCGTTTTGCCGGAAGACGAGGGACCCGCTATCATTACAAACTTTACACCGCCCCTTGACACAATATCGGAAGCAATCTCACTGATTCGCCGCTCCTGAAGCGCCTCCTGAACCAACACAAGCTCGTTAAAGCCGCCTGCTTTTATCTGGTCATTCAAATCGCTCACCGTATCTACGCCAAGCCGAATGCCCCAATCTGACGCCATTTCCATTGAACGGAACAGCTTAGGGGAGGGCTGAAACGCATCCAGCTCGGTCGGCCGCTCCTTGGACGGCAATATTAATAAAAAGCCGCCCTCATATCTCTGCAGATCAAAATGCTGAACATACCCTGTGCTTGGCAGCATAAATCCATAGTAATAGTCATAATAACCGTCAAGATTGTAAACATTCACGGTGGAGCTGCCACGATATTTAAAGAGGTTGACCTTATCGGTCATTTTCTGCTTTTTGAACAGAGCATTTGCCTCCTCCAGTGGCATGGACTTCTTGATAATGCACAAATCCTTTTCGACATACTCCCGCATCTTCGCCTTGACCTGCGCCACAAGCTCATCCGTGACCTCAAAATCTCCCACCTTGGAGCAGTAATACCCGTTTCCGATTGCAAACTCCATCTTAATCTTATCGATTTTGTCAGCGCCGACCACCTCCGTAATCGCCTTCATCAGAATGATTGTCGCGGTACGAATGTAGGTCTTGTGTCCGGTATCGTCCGCCAGCGTCAAAAACTCAATCGTACAGTCCTTGTCCACCCGTTTAAAAAGCTCCCTGATTTTACCGTTTCGCACTGCTACCGCTATCTGATAGGGGTAATCCTTCTGGTAAACACCGGCAATCTCCCCATAGGTAATTCCACTCGGAAACTCCCGCGTTTTACCGCCAACCGTCACCTGATAGCTGTTCTTTTTCTCGTTGTTCATCTGTCTGTAGTCCCCCTTTCCTTCTCTTTCCCGTCAAATTACAGCACAACAAAAGGTTCCCTGATATCTGCCTTATAAATGCTCAAATCCGGAAGCTCCCGCTTCAGGAATTCCTCCATATATGGAATGAACAGTTTCTCAATTCCATAATGTCCCGCGTCAATAACCGTCAGGCCCTGTGCCACTGCGTCAATGCCCTCGTGATGGTCAATGTCTCCCGTTATCATTACATCCGCCCCCGCGCGAAGCGCTTCTTTTATATAGTCACCGCCGGATCCGGGCAGCACTGCCGCCACCTCCACAATATCACCGGGATCCCCAAAAACCCGCACATTAGGCACCTTGAACTGCTTTTTGACCAATTCCGCACAATCGGAAACACTCATCCGCTTCGCAAGCCTGCCCACACGCCCGCAGCCTTCCTTTGAAATATCATCCTCAAAGGTCACGCTTAAGACCTGCCTGTCTGTCAGGGACAGCTCGTCCGCAGCCGCATCCGCCATCCCCATCACATCAAAATTCGTGTGCATGGCATAATAACTGATATCATTGTGTATCAGCTGCCAGACCCGTCTGCCGATAAAATCCTCCGTATCAATCCGCCCAAGCTTCTTAAAAATCAGCGGATGGTGCGTCAGCAGCATATCCGCCTTGACCGCAACCGCCTCACTAATCACTTCGTCCGTGGCGTCAAGCGCAATATAAATCGTCCTTATCTCTTTGTCACGCCTGCCCGCAAGCAGACCGATATTATCCCATTCCTCCGCATAAAGCACAGGAGAAAGCGTCTCCAGCTTTTCGATAATCTCACAGCACTTCATGTATGTCCTCCGTTTCCGCCGAAAAATAGTGTTCCAGACAAAATGCAATGTCACTGAGCTTCTCGTCAAGCTCCGCAATCCTGCACTGCTGCCTTGTGGTAATCTGCTCCCTGCACGCCAGATTCCCCCGGATATTTTCAAAATTTTCTTTTTCCCACAACAAATAACGCTTCAACACCGGATGGGCGCTTTTCAACAGATAAGGACCATATGTATCCCGCACCCTTGCAAGCCGGGCATCCTCTTCATCGAGAGGCTTCAAAACCGCCTGCCCTGCCGATGCCGTCCGCACACGCATCATCGGATAATATTTGCCGTCCTCGCAGACCATGTCTTCCCTGTCTGTCACAAGGCCGTTGCTTCGCAGGTACGCACGTACCTCCCGGATCTCCGACTGCGGCTGCAATATTATCTGTCGCATACCGCCGATAAGCCCACGCCCGCGCTCCAGAATGGAAATCATCAGCCGTCCGCCCATGCCGGCACAGATGACGCCGTCCGCCTCGCCCTCACACAAGGCCTCCATGCCGTCCGACAGCCGTGTCTCAATGACCTCCTGCATTCCGTATTGCCGGATGTTGTCGCCCGCCCGTCTCAGCGGCCCCTGATTGATGTCCATGGCAATCACATGCCCGCAGATTCGGCGCCTTACAAGCTCTATTGCCACATACCCGTGGTCACACCCGATATCCGCCATTCGTTCACAGGGCTCCACAAGCCCCACGACTGCAAGCATTCTGTCCGATAACAGCATCCGTTTCTCTCCTCACACCTTTAGTCCAGATAATCCTTAAGCTTGCGGCTTCTGGAGGGATGACGCAGCTTTCTGAGCGCCTTCGCCTCAATCTGCCGGATACGCTCTCTGGTAACGTTAAATTCCTTTCCGACCTCCTCCAAGGTACGCGCCCTACCGTCATCCAGCCCGAAGCGGAGCCTTAACACCTTCTGCTCCCGATCGGTAAGCGTGTCCAACACTTCGACAAGCTGTTCTTTCAGCAGTGTAAACGCAGCCGCATCCGCAGGCACCGGCACATTGTC
>CAMWYL010000160.1 GCA_947178465.1 uncultured Lachnospiraceae bacterium
TATGAAGCGCTTCTGCGTCGGGAGCTTTTAAGCGTATTATCGGACCCGCATGCACCGCTTGGCATGTTTATTGATTTACATAAGGTCGAGGCGTTCCTTCAATGCCCGACCGACTACGGCAGGCCCTTCTACGGGCAGTTGATGGCGGGTCCGCAGCTTCTGGCCTATCTGCTTCAGGTGAATTATTGGCTCACCAAATATGACATTGACGTCATTTTATAAACCTATGACAGCTGCTCAGATGTTTTCCTGCGTATTATCATTATCACGCGGCAGCTTTGGAAAGATAACACTGAACCGCGTTCCCAGACCTTCACGGCTCACGATATCGCAGTACGCCTGATGGCGGTCGATAATCCATTTCGCGATGGAGAGCCCCAGCCCTGTACCACCGGTCTTACTGTTGCGAACCGCATCCGCACGGTAAAAGCGATCAAAAACATGTGCAACCTCCTGCGACGCCATTCCGATACCGTTATCCTGAATGCCGTAAAAGGGCGAGCCGTCCTTCCACTCCCCTGCCCGAATCAGGATTTCCTCCCCCTCTTCGGTATATTTGGCGGCATTGTCAATCAGGATTCGCGCCGACTGCTTGAGCATGTCACAGTCTCCGAACACATAGGCGCATCCGGTTTCTTCATATTTATAATGGTGCTTTTCGTCAATCATAAGGGACTCCTCCCAGACCTCTTTCATTATGTCATTCAGGCAGAGCCGTTTCTTGTCAAGGCTCTGCCTATTGGCATCTCCCCGCGCCAGAAACAAAAGCTGCTCAACAAGCTTCTGCATGTGGTTCGCTTCATTCTTAATCGCCTCTATGGACTCGGTCAGAATCGCCTCATCCTCCTTCCCCCAACGATCCAACATGTTTACATAGCCCTGAATCACCGCAATCGGTGTCCGCAGCTCATGCGACGCATCCGATACAAACTGCGTCTGCTGCTTATAGGAGGCCCGTATCCGCTCCAGCAGGTCATTCAGCGCAGTCTCAATTCCCAATAAATCCTTGTCATGCATATGAATGCCTGCATCTATTGTCTCCACCCTGAAATTCGATATCGCGTCCTCCAGACTGTGATATTTCGTCTCGTCAAATGCCTGCGCACTCAGCGCCTGCGCCTGCGCCGCAATCTCATTTAACGGCTTCAAATGCTTTCTGACCTGTGCCGTCCCGTGTACGGTCTCATCAATCACCTGTATCAGCTGCACGACGACAATGCATATTCCCGCCCAACGGAGCCAATAAAGCCATTGGCCGACAGCAACCGTGTAAGACAAATTCCCTTTGTTGGTTTCTACCTTGTAGACTGCATCCTTCAAGGTCTCCCCCCATAGAACGCTCCTGTCATAATTCATTGAAAAGGCTCCTGCAAGCTGAACATCCATCCCATAGATAAACACGACTGTCAGCACAAGGCACACAAAAAAATCAATCCACAAATATGAAGTCACTCTCAGCCAAATATTTTGTAAATTGATTTTCCATGCAATCGAAGTCACCCTCACGGACTCCGTCCTGTTATTCTCTGATTTTTTACCCATCACTGCTCATCCTTTATGCAATATCCCACACCGCGCACCGTCTGTATCAGCTTTACCCCATAAACGTCATCCAGCTTGCTGCGCAGATACCGCACATACACATCGATAATGTTGGTCTCGCCCATATAGTCATACCCGCACACCTTCTCAAGAAGCGTATCTCTTGAGATAACAATATTCTTATTTTCCAACAGGACGCGCAGCAGCTCAAACTCCCTGTGCGTCAACTCCACGGGATTGCCGTCGTAGCGGACTTCATAGCGCGCGGCATCCAGCGTAAGCGCCCCGCAGGACAAAAGATTCTTGTCTCCTGCGGCAGCGCCCGTATGCTTTTTCAATGCCAGGCGGATTCTGGCAAGCAGCTCCTCAATGGCAAAGGGCTTGGTCATATAGTCGTCCGCCCCACCGTCGAGTCCTGCCACCTTATCCATGACCTCATCCCTTGCGGTCAGCATAATGACGGGCATATCGGAGCTTTTCCGGAGCCTGCGCAACACCTCAAAGCCGTTCAGCTCCGGCAGCATCACATCCAACACCATCAAATCGGCCTGTCCGCTCTCGGCCTTCTCAAGCCCTTCCCTGCCGGTTACCGCCTTCATCACCTGATAGCCCTCATGCATCAGCTCCAGCTCCAGAAACCGCCCTATTTTTTCTTCATCCTCTACCACAAGAATTGTCGTCGCCATGCCGCATACGCCTTTCTTTCTCTTCTCAGTCCTTATTTACCGCGTTGTTGAACTCGTTCTTGATATTCTCTGCCGCGGAAGCCGCACCGTCCATCGCCTTGTTGATATCAAGGTCTACGCTTCTGATGTCCGGTCCCGCAAAGTGATAATGCATGTTAAAGAACAGACCCACAATCATCAGCGGGAGCACTACCCAGAATGCGAAGAACAGCAATACCACCAGCAAGGTTATCGGCACCCTGAAAATCTCTCTGTTCTGCTTCTCCACACAGAAGCTGTTCCTGTTGCCCTTCTCAATCCAGCTCACGCACCACTTACCGAAGCGGCTCAGCAAGTCACCAAGGCTTGCCTTGTTTTCCGGTTCCGGCTCTGCGCCGATTGCCCGCTGCTCATTCTGCGTCGTGTAGCTAGTCTGCTCGGGGCCTTTGACCTTACCGTTCTGCTCCAGATAAATCATCGCATCCAGAATATCCCAGTTGCTGTTTTCCAATGCCTGCTTTGCTTCCTCGTAAGAAACATTTGCCTTTTCCCTTAATTTTTCAACCTTTTCAAAATTATCCATCATCTTAATTCCTTTCTCTATTGGTTTGTTGTTTTGTTTGTAGCTATATCCTACCTCGCCAATATTAAATCAAAATGTGAAAAAGATTAAAATCAGATTAAAAGTTTTTCGAGCGGATTATACAAAATATCGCTCGCGGCCGACTGCGGCAAACGGATTTTCTAAATATTCCAACGGAAGTATCGGCAGCTTACGCGACCGCCCACCATTCGCCATCCTTGGCTCAGGGTGGGCTTTGCAGACATCCTTGTCTGCAATCGCTGTGTTATAGGCGGAATATTAAGAAAATCTCGATTGCCTTCGCGGATGCCGCTTAGCAATATTTTGTACAATCCGCCTCACGAAAATTAATCTTCGCACGCATAGGCAGAACGGGCAATCTCGTCTGACACATTATATTTTTGAATTTCCACGCATCTGTCACCCTCAAAAGTAAGCCTCCTTCTGAACGCTTAAAATCAATATCTTCTATCCATTCGCTCTCAACCTCCCGCTAAATTACGCCATATAATCCCTCTTGCAGCTACCTGCTTCCATTTTCCATAATCATAATAAGCTGTGCAACAGAAAAATGTTTCGGATTCAAATAATGAACGCCTTCATCAATCAAAGCAAAGCTGTCATAATCAAAAGGAATCTGTTCGTTGCACATAAAATCGTCATCAATCCAAACGATATCAGAAAATTCACATGGCAGTAAACCGATATGGGAACACTGTAATATTTCATTTTTAAAAGAGGGTACGGAAATGTACTCTATTCCATAGCCTGATGTGTTTTCATATAATTTTTGAATATGACTGTCTAATACAAAGCCCCATCTGTAATCAGAAGAAATGTACGCTACTATATTCGAAGGTATCATTTCAACTGCCTCTGTATAAGTGTCTATATCAGAATCATAATAAACCGTAAGCCAATGGAAATTCTTATTGCCCATACCTTCACCGGACACAAAATAATTTCCAATAATGGCTTCCAGCTTTCCGCTTAATGAGATGTTTTCTCTGTTCAGCTGCTTTTTCGCTGATTGCTTAAAATATTTGCTAAGCTCAAGCATTATTATTGCTCCATAAACCAATGTACTGCCATTATCATATCATAATGATGCCCTCTTTTCTATTCCTTTTTCCTAATCATACCTTCCTTGCATTATCGGACAGCCCCGCTTTGCCTTATCCAAATGATATTGCCCCCTCGCGCGGCGTATGTTACACTTAAAATACCAGTATCGGGCATTTGTGTTACCGGATGAAATTATGGAGTTATATGTACATACTTATTGAAAGCGAGCATGCCTTATGATCACCTGCTACCTTGCCCCGATGGAGGGCATCACCACATACATCTACCGCAACGCCTACCACCGCTGTTTCGGCGGGATTAACAGGTATTTTACGCCGTTTATCGCAAGTAAGAAAATGAACAGCCGCGAAATTAACGAAATTCTTCCCGAGCACAACGAGGGCATGACTGTAGTTCCGCAGATTCTGACCAACCGTGCGGAGGAATTTTTGCAGATTGCGGAACAGATTGCCGCCTTCGGCTATCGGACTGTCAACCTCAATCTCGGCTGCCCCTCAGGAACCGTGACCGCAAGAAAGCGCGGCGCCGGATTCTTAGGCGTTCCGGAACAGCTCGACGAATTTCTGTATACCATATTTGAAAAATCGCCGCTCAAAATCTCGATAAAGACCCGCATCGGCATCTCCTCCGAGGAGGAGTGGGACAGGCTCCTTACAATCTACCGGAAGTACCCGATTGAGGAGCTGATTATCCATCCGCGGCTTCAGCAGGAGCAATATAAGGGAACGCCGCACAAAAGCGCATACAAAAAAGCGCAGGATGTATTACGGATACCGCTCTGCTACAATGGCGATATCCATTCTCCCGATGCTTTTGCGGCACTTGTGTCGGATTTCCCCAATGTCTCCCGCATTATGCTGGGGCGCGGGATCCTCAAGAACCCGTACCTCGTCCACAGGCTGCGCGGCGACATGGACACCGGCCCTGATAAGGATACCATTAAAGCATTCCACGATGAGCTTTTTGCGCGCTATGCGGAGGCAATGTCGGGCGAAACGCCCGTACTATACAAAATGAAGGATTTGTGGACATATCTGAGCCAAAGCTTTACCAATCCTGAAAAATACCTCAAAAAAATCCGCAAGGCCAATACCTTTGCGGATTATAAAGCGGCAGTGGGAAGCCTTCTGCGCGAGCAGGAGCTTTTGGAAAAACAGATTGATGCAACATGATTTTCGTTATTTTATCAATTCCTCAGACAGCCGCAGAATTTCCGGTGCCAGCTTTTCCCGTCGTTTTTGGGTAACGCGGGTGAATATGGGATAAGTGGCAATCATGCCAACAATACCGATGATGCCGATCATGATACCGGGGATGAAGAGACGGTCTGCCCAAACCATTGTGCAGCACATTCCCACACCTAAAATCAAAGAACTGATAATACCGACAGTCAGTGAAATCATTGCACCGGCTTTGGTGACGCTCCGATCCAGCCTACGCAGCTGCTCCATTTTATCTTCCTCCTGCGTAGGCGGCGCATATTTTTCACGGATACGTTTGATTTCCTGCTGCCTCGAAGCGGAGTAGGTATAGTTGAAGGTTTCTTTCTTTTCGTCCATGATGCTTTGCTCCTTTCGCTTTATGAGAACATTGTAACTCTGATTTGTTTTCAAAATGCTTACGTTATGTTTGAGAATTGTTAAGGTGCAGCTGCTTTATCTGCCTTGCAGATTTCCATATCATATAGAGCGCCAAACTGATTACAATCGTACAGACGCCGCCACCCACTAAGCCGGTCATAAGCTGCCGGTATTCAGGCTCATTACCGCCAAACCGGTCAAGCATTGCCGTAGTGAGCGAGAGAATCGACACCATCGCTGCAACGAAATTGATCACTTTTGCCGCCGACATAACGGGACTTCCGTGTTTTCTGTATTTGACAAGATTGATAACAGCGGTAATCACAGAGTAAAAGGAATACATCGCCATCAGATAAATCAAAAGTCCCGGATAGTCAAATCCCTTATTCTGATATACGATAAATATCACCACCCCGGCGAGCGCCTGACTCATCATCAAAAGTATAATCCCACACGATCTGTAGCGGCGAAGTTCCATTTCCATTGAAGTCTTACCTGTTTCCTTTTTTCCCCGGCGCAAAAGCATCAGCCTCATAACCGCCAGGAAAGAAAAGTAAACGGCAAGAGCCATGAACCACACAGATCGATAGTATATTCCCGAGAAAATCTTCATTCCGATATACAGCAGATTGATAAAAAACCCCTGATACAACGAGACATCGGAACGAAAGCGGACATCACTGAAAAAACGTTCACCCATAGCCGTGCTTCGCAGTTTTTGCATAAGCGGGTGTCCGTATATGTACCGCTTTACCGCCTTCGTAAACGCCAAAAAGTGAGGAAAACCCGTAACCGTAACAATCAACGCATAGGCCGAGCAGATATAGGACAGGTATTGTATCGCTGATATCCTGATCTCCAATGCGAAAACCAAAATAACAAACACATAGCCGGGGACGGCAATCAGGATCGTTTGTAACGGCGGCAAAAAGAATAGCTTTTTAAGAATCCGTCTGAATCGCTCCATTGTCTTTCCTCCTGATTTTCACGGTAAAGGTACTGCCTTCGCCTGCTTCGCTGCTCACGGATATATCGCCGCCGACAATATCCACAACACGCTTAACAAGCGCCAACCCTAACCCGTTTCCCTGTGTAGCATGGGAGGTATCTCCCTGATAAAATTTTTCAAAGATATGCCTGCCTACCTCCGGTCTGATTCCACAGCCGGTATCGGATACCTCCACCACGGCAAATTCACCGACCGGCTTCAGCCGCAGCGAAACCGTTCCTCCCGGTTCGGTAAACTTCATGGCATTGGAAAAGAGATTATTCCACACCAGCGTCAGCAGTTCGGGATCGGATTCGATAAAAACCTCTTCCTCTATATCCGTGTTGATCTCAATTTCTTTCTTTTCCCATGTATCCTCAAAATGCAAAAGACATTCGCAAAGCTGTTCGCCAAGGTTATAAGTCTGTTTATCCGGGTAAATCTGCTGATTTTCCAATCGGTTCAATTTCAGAATGTTGGTAATCAGATCAGCAAGACGACGGGTGGATTCGGTGATCGTCTTTGCAAACTCCACCCGTTTTTCCTCCGTCAAATCCGGCTGTTGGAGCATGGTCGCGTAATTTTGAATCACGGCAAGCGGCGTTTTCAGTTCATGGGACACATTGGCAATAAAGTCCGTGCGCAGTGTTTCCACGCCAGACAATTCTTCGGCTAAGGTATTAAAGCAGTCAATAATCTCATTAAAATTATCATCCGCCACAAAACGGGCAACAGGCTTGATACGAACGCTGAAATCGCCCTGTGTAATCTGTTTTGCCGCCTCGCTGATATGCTTTACCGTGCGGTCAACAGTCAATTTTCTCCGCACCGTATCGATTACGGCACATAAAAAACTGATAAGCATCACATTGCCAAAAGTCAGCGTTGCCGCAGTCCTCAAA
>CAMWYL010000161.1 GCA_947178465.1 uncultured Lachnospiraceae bacterium
TCCTTCTCACACAGGAGAATGCATGGCGAATAAATTCGCCTTAAAAACAGGCATTTTCCGCATGGATTTGAGATTCCGCAGAGCGGAAGCATAGGGGTTAGTGTGAAATTAAAATTTCACCATCCTGATTTGTATGCCCGCAAATGCGGGCGTATGGGAGTTAGCGTGCGATATTTTGCGCAATTTGCCGGATGGAAAACTTTCAAGCAGCTTTGGAACTGTCAGAATCCGGTATTCCCGTACTTCTCCTCACAATACTTACAGCGGTAGATCTCTTTCTTCTCATCCGTCAACACAAAGATATGCGGCAGTTCCTGTTCAATAGAGGTGATACAGCGGGGATTCTTGCACCGGATGACATTCTTAATCTCCTTCGGGAGCGAGAGCGGCAGCTTTTGTACAATCTCCGAGTTCTTGATAACGTTTACCGTGATATTGTGGTCGATAAAGCTCAGAATATCAAGGTTTAAAGTATTAATATCACATTCTACCTTAAGAATATCCTTTTTCTCCATCTTGTCACTCCGGGCATTCTTGATAATCGCAACCGTGCAGTCGAGCTTGTCAAGTCCCAAATGCTTGTATATACTGAGACTTTTCCCTGCCTGAATATGGTCCAAGACAAAGCCCTCTTCAATTTTTCCGACATTTAACATTTGATTTCCTCCTTTTCGCGAAACACATTATATAAAAACCGTGCGAACTCTATGCAACTTCGATTTCCAGCAGCGTCAGCAGCAGTGCCATGCGCACATACACGCCGTACTGTACCTGACGGAAATATACCGCCCGAGGGTCATCGTCCACCTCCACGGAAATCTCGTTGACACGCGGAAGGGGATGGAGCACAATCATATCGTCCTTGGCAAGCTGCATTTTTTCCTTATTTAAAATATAGTAATCTTTTAAACGCACATAATCCTCCTCATTGAAGAAGCGTTCCTTCTGGACGCGTGTCATGTAGAGGATATCCAGCTCAGGCATAACCTCCTCAAGCTTCCTGATTTCGCGGAAGGGGATGTTGCGTTCGCGAAGCGTTTCAATAATGTATTCGGGAATAGTAAGCTCATCGGGGGAAATGAATACGAAGTTAATATTTTCATAACGCACAAGCGCATTAATGAGGGAATGAACGGTGCGGCCGAATTTGAGGTCCCCGCACAGGCCGATGGTAAAGTTGTCGAGACGGCCCTTGATGGCGCGTATTGTTAAAAGATCGGTGAGTGTCTGAGTCGGATGCTGATGCCCGCCGTCGCCGGCATTGATAACCGGAATGGAAGAAAGAGAGGCGGCTACCATGGGAGCACCCTCCTTGGGATGACGCATCGCGCAGATATCAGCGAAGCAGGATATTACGCGAATTGTGTCGGATACGCTTTCTCCTTTGGCAGCAGATGATGAATTGGCATCGGAGAAGCCAAGAACCTTACCGCCGAGATTCAGCATTGCGGCTTCAAAGCTGAGTCTTGTACGGGTGCTTGGCTCATAAAAGCAGGTTGCAAGTTTCTTACCTTCACAGGCATGCGCGTATTTCTCCGGGTGCTGTTCAATGTCTTCTGCAAGAGAGAAGAGCCTATCCAGCTCACCGGTCGAGAAATCCAGCGGACTCATTAAATGTCTCATAGTGTTCCTCCATTCCGATATTTGATTGAAGCGTGATTAAACTTTTGATATAATAGCACATTGATATCAACGTTTCAAGATAATATGGAAAGAAAAAATAATAAATTTACCATATAAGGAGATTGCGGGAATAGGAATCATTTCGTAACAGTTCAACAAAAAGCAAAGCTTTTTATAGTCAGGGCAGGGGATATGTGCTATAATTCTTAAAGGCATGTTAAAATGTCAGGATATTTTGCATCTCAGAGAATCGGGAGGATGCAGTGCATTAGAGAAAAGAAAGGAGTAATATTGTAAGATGCAGTTTAGAGAAAGAAAGAGATGGGTATTTTTGGGGCTTCCCTTTACATTTACGGTATATACCATAAAGGAAGAGGTGGTGACGGTAAACACAGGCTTCCTGAATAGAGAGGAAAATGACTGTTATATGTATAAGATACAGGATGTGACTTTGAAAACATCCCTGTTTGAACGGATATTCGGGTTAGGCACGATTGTATGCCACACAGGGGATACCACTGACCCGCAGTTAATTCTGTTACATATTAAGAATGCAAAGGCGATAAAACAGTTCCTGCTGGAGCAGTCTGAGGAGGCAAGAAGAAAGCGCCGCACAATGAATATGTTGGATATAGGAGCGTCCGTCGACGGCGATTTCGAGGAATAATGCGGAAGAATTACAAAAGGGAATATTTGAGTGAGTCGGCGCGCGTCCGCCGGCGCAGTCAGCGGATTGAGGAGATGAAGCGTCAAAAGCAGCGACAGGAGAGGATGCGGCGGTTGGCAATCCCTGTCGGGATAGGACTGCTGGTGTGCATTTTATTGATCATTGTTGTTGCCAGAGGTCTTGCGGTGCGGGCGCGGCGGCGTGAAAATCCGAATAATACCTACATCGAACAGGCACAGAAGCCGCAAACAGAGCAGCAGGCTTCGTCACAGCCCGCAGAACCGGAGCGGCAGGAACCGAATGCATCCGAGCAGGAACCGGAGCGGCAGACCCCGAATGAATCAGAGCAACAGGCATCGGGTGCATCTGAGCAGGAACCAGAGCAACAGACCGCGAATGAGTCAGAGCAACAGGCATCGAATGCATCCGAGCAGGAACCGGAGCAACAGGCGTCGAGTGCGTTCGAGCAGGAATCGGAGCAACAGGCGTCGAAAACAACAGAACCGGAATCGTCGGAACAGACAGAATCGAAGTCATCACAAAAGTCTGAGAAGACGGGGATTTATGCGGTAGTCGGTATGCAAGGCTCTTATGCGGGCAGTCTGATGGGACAAGCCGGCAGGGACGACGCAGAGGAATTATGGGAGGTCTGCAAAAGCGGACTCCTCGGACTTGGCGGGCTTGCAAAGGAGAAGCCGCCACTCTCGGCGGTCACTACGGAGCAGACAATCGCGTGCGGTGACGAAATGTTTAGTGAGAACGTGGTGTTTATCAATGCCTCGGAGGGAACAGTGCTTGCGCAGAAGGGAGCGTGGACAACGATACCACCGGCCTCCATGACGAAGATATTGACTGTATTGGTTGCGGCAGAGCACGTGACCGATATAGAGGATACGTTTACCATGACAAAAACAGCCATCAAGTACGGGAGGGATCATGGCTGCACAGCCGTAGGCTTTGTGGAAGGGGAGAAGGTTGCTCTGCGCGATTTGTTTTACGGAACGGTCGTGCATTCAGGCGCGGATGCCGCCGTAGGGCTTGCGGAATATGTAGCGGGTTCCCAGGAAGCTTTTGTAGAGCTTATGAACGAGAGGCTGGAGCAGTTGGGGGTTTCAGATACTGCACATTTTACCAATTGTGTAGGCGTCTATGATGTCAATCATTACTGCACGGTTTATGACATGGCTGTCATAATGAAGGCGGCGTATGACAACCCGTTTTGCAGGCAGGTCTTGTCGGCACATATTTATACGACAGGGAGCACGCCGCAGCATCCGGAGGGAATCGAGATTTCGAATTGGTTTTTAAGGCGGATAGAGGACAAGGATACGCACGGAGAGGTGCTGTGCGGAAAGACCGGCTATGTGGATGCGTCCGGCAATTGTGCGGCAAGCCTCCTGGTGGGGAGCGATGGGACGGTGTATATCTGCACTACAGTTCATGCACCGAGCAAGTGGCGCTGCATTGAGGATCATGTGGCGCTGTATCAGCGCTTTGTGCCGTAAGCACACGCTCAAACAAAAGTCCGGCAAGGCACCAGAAGGGCAGGAAGTCCAGACGAATCAGTCCTTTTATATGCCATTTGTGCCGGTTATAATTCCAAGGGCAGAGTGCATGTCTGTCGAGAAGCTGTCCGCTGGTATATTCGCCCGCAAAGATGCAGAGGGCATAGATCAGTCCCCTGATCGCAGCCGGGCATTTCCGTATCAGAAGAAATAAGGGCTTAAAGATCGCGGCGCAGCCATAGATGGGGAACATCCACAGGGAGGTCTGCCCCATAAGCTGCATTTCGCGACGGCGCAGCGCGCCAAGGGCGGTGAAGATGATTTCAACGCACCAGCCGATAACGCCGCAGCGCAGGAAGTCCGCCAAAAATTTTTTCAAAAATTTAAAAGGTAAAGGAATAATCGAAGTTTTCATGCCATAAGCATACCCGATTATCCTTTACCTTATTCATCTATAGGAAATTGCGGCAATTGTAGCGGCAGTTAGGAAAGAATTTGCCACGCTTGCGTTGCAAATTCTTTGAACGCAAGCTGCCGAGCTTGCGTTTTTATTCCATCGCCTCAATCGCGGCTGCGGAGGCGGCTTCAAACGTGGTCACGTTTACCGCGCCGGATACAGGTGTCTTGTAGATGGGAATCGTATTGTTAAATCGTGTAAAGTAAACATATCTCGAAGTCGCGTTAATCGTATTGTAGGCGCCGTCCGCGACAACCTCCATACCGGAGCCATCCTTGCGGATGCGACGAAGCTGCGGTGTCGGACCGGAGGTCTGATAATATATGTAGGTGTCGGTAACGTTTATCAGATCGGTTCTCTCCGCATCCAGAGTTATCTTGGAACCGTCCGCCAGATTCATCCGCACAAGCGCATAGTTATTGTGGACATCAATGCCATACAGAGTTTCCCCTTCGACAATCGGCATGTAAATATCCTCTTCGAGCGCCTTACGCGTGGCGCCTGTAGTGCGGTTCATTGCCATGACATAAAGGTTTGAACCGTCATTGTTCGAGTAGTAGAAGTAGGAGCCGTCGATGCTGGCAGGAAGGATATCCTTTTCAAGAACGATTTTCTTATTTTCACCGGTGGTATCAATCCGGCTTAAGGCAACCGTATCGCCCGCGCAGGTGTAGAATACGGTATTGCCAGCCAGAACGACGTGTCCGCCGACAATCTTATCAAGGCATTTGATGTTTTTCGGGTCATCCTTCTGCACGCGGTAGACGCCGGTGGAGCTTACGACATATCCAAAGCCCGCGCCGCTGCCGGAGCCGCTCTGGTAATAGTACAGGAACTTACCGTCTGCATTGATGCTGCTTGTCTCCGATGCGATAAGCCGTTCCGCTTCCGTCTCATCGGGGCGCATCCGGTAGAGCGCGTTGTTGTCGTAGGGGTTTGAGAAATAGACGTAGCCGTCGCTCTCACAAAACATGCCGCCGTTATAGAAGTTGCCGGAGGTGTTTCCGAACAGGGTGTCGGGATTTTCCGGTACGTTGTTGCGACTGCGCGTCGATATGGTGACTGCTATGACAAGCACCACAACGGCCGCGACGATTAATGGTATAATGATCAGCTTTTTTTTCATAATGATTCATCCTCTCCTTATCTGTCTGAATAGGTATACTTCCATTATAGATGAAAAATGCATAAAAGAAAATAGAAAAGATGAGCTATTTTTTTTACAAAGACGAAATCGTGTGCTATACTGGAAGAAACAAAAAAACCTTTATTTGGCAAAAGCATGTATGTCCTTGCCAAATGAATATTGACAATATCAGTAACATAGGGGGAAGGTACATGGATTTATCGGCGCTTAGGACAAGTCTGGATGATATTGACCGTCAGATTGTGGAGCTGTATGAGAAAAGAATGGACGTGTGCGGGCAGGTGGCTGCGTACAAGGCAGCGTCCGGCAAGCGTGTCTTTGATAAGGAGCGGGAAATGCAGAAGCTCAAGGCCGTGAGCGCGCTTACGCATAACGCGTTCAATGAGCAGGGCGTGAAGGAGCTTTTTGAACAGCTTATGGCGATAAGCAGGAAGCTTCAATATCAGATCATTGCGGAACATGAGGGCGGCGGTCGGCAGGCTTTTATGGAGATGGAGGAGATTGACTGCGAAAAATGCCGTGTGGTATTTCAGGGTGCGGAGGGGTCTTATTCACAGGCCGCGATGATGGAATATTTTGGTGCGGCCGTGGACTGTTTTAACGTGGACACCTTTCGTGACGCCATGTTGGCGATTGATGAGGGAAGCGCGGACTTTGCGGTGCTCCCGATAGAGAACTCCTCGGCAGGGATTGTGAGCGAGATCTACGACCTGCTTGTGGAATTCGAGAATTATATTGTAGGGGAGCAGATTATCAAGATTGAGCATTGTCTGCTCGCTTCTCCGGGAACCCGTAAGGAGGATATCCGGACGGTTTATTCGCATCCGCAGTCCTTAATGCAGACGGCGCACTATCTTCAGGATAAGGGCTGGCAGCAGATCAGCATGAAGAATAATGCTTTTGCCGCAAGGAAGGTTGCGGACGAACAGGACAGGACGCAGGCGGCAATTGCGGGCGCGGCGGCAGCCGACATATACGGATTGGATATTCTTGAGAAAGGCATCAACGATTTGAAGGGAAATTCCACACGGTTTATCATTGTGACCAACCGGAAGGTGTTTTCCAAAACGGCGTCTAAAATCAGCCTGTGCTTTGAGCTGAACCATGAGAGCGGGGCGTTATATCATGCGCTTTCGCATTTGATGTATAACGGGCTGAATATGACAAAGATTGAGTCGCGGCCGTTGGAGGGCAGAAATTGGGAATATCGGTTTTTTGTTGATTTCGAAGGCAATTTTGAGAGCAGTGCGGTGCGCAATGCACTGAGAGGACTTCGCGAGGAAACCCGCAATATGAAGATACTTGGGAACTATTAAGCTCCATATCAGGAGGGAAGAGTGAAAGATAAAGCTTTCGCTCACAAGTTTGTGGTCAAATGGAGGTTCAATATGTCATACAAAACCTTTGCGGCAATTGATGTAGGCTCGTATGAGCTTGCAATGAAGATTTATGAGATATCGGGTAAAAACGGGATAAAGGAAATCGACCATGTGAGGCACCGGATAGAGCTGGGGACGGACTCCTATCTTACGGGGAAGATCAGCAATGAGAGAGTGGATGAGCTGTGCAGGATGCTCCGGGAGTTTACGGACATTATGAAGTCGTACAAGGTTGACGCGTATAAGGCTTATGGCACCAGCGCAATCAGAGAAACGCAGAATTCCCTGATTTTACTCGACCAGATAGAGATGCGGACCGGTGTAAAGATTGAGGTCCTGAGCAATTCGGAGCAGCGGTTTTTGGATTACAAGTCGGTGGCGGCAAAGGGGCAGGCCTTTCAGAATATTATTGAGGAGAGCACCATATTTATTGATATCTGAGTCGGCATCATACAGCTCTCCCTGTTTGAGACGGACAGTCTCGTCAATTCCCAGAACGTCCTCCCGGGCGTGCTGAGTATGCGGGAGGACCTGACG
>CAMWYL010000162.1 GCA_947178465.1 uncultured Lachnospiraceae bacterium
ATACGGACCTATGAAAAGGCGCTGCATGGTTTTTTGTCGCGGCTTCGCAGGGAGAGCGCGAGAACAGGGGCCTTTTATGCGGTGTGTAATACGGAAACGGATATTTATCAACTGATTTTTCAGGAGCTGAGAAGCTGTACGGAAATCGTCTGAGGATGCGATATGATATTTGAAAGCTTATGGCCGCTGTTCTTTCTGGCAGCGGTTCCGATTATCATAATTTTATATTTGTTGAAGCCAAAGGGTGTGGATTATCTGATATCCTCTAATCTTCTCTGGAAAAAACTGCTTCGGAATGAACAGTCGCGCACCTTTTTTGAGAAGTTTGTACACAATATTCTGATGTATTTGCAGATTTTGATTGCGATACTGCTTGTGATTGCGCTGATGTCGCCGTTTATTCGGACGAACAGCCACGGCGGCGGAAGGAAGATTCTGATTCTGGATACCAGTGCGAGTATGCAGCATATAAACAGCTCGGGACAGACCCGTCTTGAGGAGGCCGTGCAACAGGCCTGTGACTATGTGCGAGCCTTGGAGAATACACAGTTTTCGATCATCGCGGTTGACGCTGCGGGTGTGGAGCTTCTGGCGGTGGATCTGACGGATACCAACAATCTGATACAGGCGCTGCAGGGGCTGGAGTGCAGTGACAGCGGCGGGGATGTATCACTTGCGCAGGGAATTTTGGATACGCTTGTGGGAGATACCGCGGAAAATGCGGCTGACGTGGTTGTTTATACGGACGGCGACGGCGCCGAAGGCTTTGCGCAGCTGCGCGGCGGGGCGGAGAAGGAGCTTCATGTGGTGGGGACGCCTTCCTCGAATCTGGCCAATGAGTACACAGTGTTTACCGAGCGGGAGGACAGGCTTTACGATGTCCTTGTAAGCGTGGCGAATTACAGTAATACGGAGGCGGACTTTGACATCAGTCTTTATGATGAGGACGGGGGAATCATCGCACTGACTCGGATGCAGCTTGCGCCCTCCGAGAGCTCGGTCTGTCTGTTTGAGAAGGTGGACTGGCAGGGGAAAACGCTGGAGTCGCGTCTGGACGGCATTACCTTTGCGGATGGCGCAAAGGACAGTCTGCAGCGCGATAATGTCTCGTATGCGGTAAAGGGACGGGAGAATCTGATTAACGGATTGCTTGTCGGGGATGGCAATACCTTTATCGAAAAGGCATATCTGGCTGTTACGGGAGTAAGCATCACCAAGGCCAAGACGGATGCGGCAGTGGAGGCGGCACGGGAGGCGTGGATGCGAACGCCGCTCACGGAGGGTGGCTACAATGTGGTCATCTATGATGCCGGGCAGCAGCCGCAGGCTTCGGATGTGAATCGGCTGATTTTCGGCGATACCGGCGCGGAGGTGACTGAGACGCTGGAGAACGTCGTGCTGGATATGACAGACTGTGATTTAACGACAGGGCTGTCCGGCTTTACCATAGGAGTAAACACCGCGTACTGCTTTGCGCTTCCGGAGGGGGCGGAGAGCTTTTTGGAGTACAATGGAAAATGCGTGGGCTATTATGGGGAGCAGAATGGCAGCAAAGAGATTGTGGTGGGGTTTGATATCCGCGAATCGGATTTCCCGTTGCGGGCGGAATTTCCGGTCTTTCTGGCAAATGCGATGATTTATCTCTCCGATACCTCATGGCTTGCTTCAAATGTTTACTATGCGGGGGAGGAGCTTGCCCTGCAGCCATGGGCGGAGCCGGAGGACGGACAGCCAAGCGGCACATTGGATAAGGCGGGACTGTACCGTCTGACCGCCGAGGATTATGAGGAGAATTATGTGGTGCGGTTCCGGACTGCCACAGAGTCAGACGGACGTAAGCAGGCGGATTCCATCAATAATACAAATGAACAGCAGCTTCGGATGGTGAAGCGTACGCTTCGAAATGTCTTTTTGCTGTTGGCGCTTGCACTTCTGGTAACAGAGTGGATTGTGTATGTGCGTCAGCTGCGGTATCGGGGACGGTTTTATCTGATAGTGAGGGGCATGGTGCTTCTATGCGTGCTTCTTGCACTTTTTGGTATTCAAATCCGCAAGGGCAGCAACCGAATCGCCACGGTCTTTGTGGTGGATTTGTCAAACAGCAATGAGGAACATCTTGAGGAGATGGACGAATATTTGCAGGGGACGGTGGAGAAAATGCCATCCGGAAATGTCTATGGCATTGTAACCTTCGGAAAAAATGCGTTGGTAGAGCAGTTCCTGAGCGATGAGAAGCGTTACGGAGGACTGATGACGTTGCCCGAGAAGGCCGCGACCAATTTTGAGGATGCGGTCTCAAAGGCGCTTACGATGATTCCGGGAGATTGCAGCGGAAGAGTGGTCGTGCTTACGGATGGAAAGGAGACCAGAGGCGACCTGCAGCGGATGGCACAGGCATTGACTGCAAGCCGGACGGAATTTCTTGCGCTGCTCTATGAGGATGCGGAAACGACAGATGCCTATGTTGACAATGTAAGCCTTCCGGCGTATCTGCACCCGGGAGACAAGTATTCCATAACGGTGCTGGTGGAGAGCAATTATGACACTGACGCGGTCATTGCGCTTTATAACGGAAGCAGCCGGACTGCGGCAAATAATGTACATCTCAACAGGGGGAGCAATCGGTTTGTATTCAGTGCACAGGTTGATGAGAATGTGGCCGGCGGTGCCATGGAAAATCTGCGGGTACAGGTTCAGGCCCAAGGGGATGCCTGTCCGGAGAACGATTCCTTTAGCGCATACGCAGTGGTAAAAACACCGCCGAGGGTACTTCTTATTTCCGGACACGATACCAATGTGTCGGGCTTTGCCGCGGTGCTCAATGCGGCGGGGTGCGATTACAATGCTGTTTCAACCCTGAATGCGCCTGACAACATCAATGCGATGCTGGAATATAAGGCAATGATTCTGGTGGATACCTATATTGATGATCTGCCCATTGGCTTTTTGGAAAATCTGGAGACCTATGTGAAGGATTACGGGTGCGGATTTATCTGCTGCGGAGGCGAGGACAGCTTTGCGCTGGGCGGGTATCGCGATACGGTGCTGGAAACAGTGCTTCCGGTGGATATGCAGCTCAAGGGCGTAAATGAGATTCCCTCCATGGCGATGGTTATGGTCATTGACCATTCCGGCAGTATGACAGGGGCGGAAGATGCCGGAATCAGCAATTTGGACATTGCCATACGTGCGGCTACGGTGGCGGTGGACAATCTGCGGAATGAGGATTATGTGGGGATTCTGACCTTTGATGACCGGTACGAATGGCAGGTGGAGCTTCGACAGGCGGATGACAAGACTGCTATCAAGGATGAAACCAAGCGGATAAAGGAGGGCGGCGGCACGACGATTAAACCCGCGCTTCAGGAGGCCTGCAGAGCGCTTGCCGAAAGCGATGCGTCCGTCCGTCATGTAGTATTGTTGACAGACGGTATGGGCGAGACGGATAACTTTGCGGATGTGATCAGCGCCTACACGGGCAGTGGTATCACACTTTCTACCGTGGCAGTGGGAACAGGTTCAGATACCGTGCTCTTGGAGCGTCTTGCGAACAACTGCGGCGGCCGCTATTATTATTCCGACATATCGAGCGATATTCCCAGAATTTTTGCACAGGAGGTTTTTCTGGGGGGAGACAGTTATATTAAGGACGGCATATTTTCCTTAGCGGTGAACGGCGGACACGAACTGACGTCAGGTCTGTTTCCTGAGGGCTGGCCGCTGCTTTACGGCTATGTCTGCGCAACGCCCAAGACGGCCTCAAGTCCGGTGATTGTATCCGGAGAAAAGGGGGACCCGATTCTCACGGTATGGCAGTATGGCTTGGGCAGAACGGCGGCATGGAACAGTGACGTCACGGGAGAGTGGAGTGGTGCCTTTACAGGACAGGCGGACTATGTACAGCTATGGAAACGGGTTGTGGACTATTGCACCGGAAATGCGGATATGGGCGAGGACAGCGCGAATGTAGTGACGGTGGGAGAATATACAGAGGTCTCCTACGAGACGGCGGGATACGGGAGTGGAACGGAGGTTCAGGTGACGGTGATCGACCCTGATGGGAATGTCAGCGAGGAGAAGCTTCATGCAACAGCACCGGGAAAATATACCGCGGAGCTTTCTACGCCTCAGACAGGATTATATCACTTTAATATCCGCCGAACTGAGGACGGAGAGGTACAAAGTTATATGACGACGGCCGCTGCAGTGCAGTTTTCGGATGAATATAAATTTGATGTCAGCACCGATTCCTTCATGCAGTTTGTCGAACGGTACGGCAGGCTGATTACGCCGCAGGAGTCTGTCTGGACGCCGATTTCTGCGAAGGCCAAGGAGAGCTATCCGCTGACCAATTGGCTGTTGGCGCTTGCAATCTGCCTGTTTCTGGCAGATGTGGCGATGCGCCGGTTCCAATATGTGCCGAGGTGGCTTACCGCGGGCGGCAGGCGTGGGAAATCTTCCCGAAAAATCGGGAAAGGTACTGTTGAGCAACAGGAAAACGCATCCATGGTCAACACGGAGCCGGAAAAGGAAACTGACGCAAAGCAGACGGACAAGCCGGCAAAGGTGCGGAAAACCTCCGGTGAGAAGAAAAAGAAATCCAAGCAGACAGAGCAGACGCTGGATACCACTCAGCTGCTGAAGAAGAAGGGTGACCGGAACACGGACGGCTCGGGGAGAACGTAGCGAAGCGGCAAGGCTGCAGCGTATCCGGTGGCCCGGAATAGAAGGAGGACACAATGAATATCGCGGTGTTGTCGGATATACACGGGAATCATATTGCGCTGGAGCGCTGTATGGAGTATTTGGAAGGGCAGAAGGTAGATGCGTACTGTTTTTTGGGTGATTATGCGGGAGAGTTTCCGGGGATAGAGGCTGTTCTTCGTATTCTGCACAGGGTTCGGGAGTCGGCGCCTTGTTATATAATCCGCGGAAATAAGGAAGAGTATCAAATGAGCGGCTTGGGAGACGGACACCCGGAATGGGATGCGTATCCGAGCACGATGGGAATGATACGCTATGCGGGGCGACATCTGACGCCGGAGGATTTGGCCTTTTTTGCCGCGTTGCCGGTAACGGATTGCATTCGAACAGACGGTATGCCGGATATTCGTATCTGCCATGGTTCTCCGCGAAAGGTTAATGAGAAAATCTATGCGGGAAAAGACGTAAACAAAGAGATTTTTTCCGAAGTGAAGGAGCGATATATCTTATGCGGGCACACGCATGAGGTGATGGAAGTGCGGGAGCATGGAAAGGTGGTATGGAACCCGGGCTCTGTCGGTGTGCCGTTGGATGGGAGCGGGAAAACACAGTGTATGATTCTGCACGGCAATTCGGAGACTGCGTGCTGGAGCGCCGAATTTGTCGCACTGGAATATGACGTAGAGCGGGTCGTGAATGAGATGAAGGAGAACGGACTCTATCAGATTGCACCCTATTGGGCGTTGATTTCGGAGAGTCTTTTACGGGGCGGTATTGTTTCGCATGGCGATGTCCTTTCAAGGGCGATGGCGCTTTGCGAGCAGGAAAACGGCGAATGCATCTGGCCGGCGGTACCGGAGTCCTGCTGGGAAAAGGCGTATAGGGAGCTGATTGGAGACGGCAGGACGACACGACTTTAGGAGGAATAACGTATGGGACAGGCCCGATTTTACTATAAGGATGAAAATGCACCGCGCCCGAACAGACCGAATCATATCGGGTCCACAATACTGCTGGAATACAAGGGTATGTTGCTGCTTGAGCACAGAGCAGACAGTGAGCGGTGGGCAATTATCGGCGGCGGCTTGGAGCTTGGAGAGACGTTAGCGGAGTGCGCCTTGCGTGAGGTCTGTGAGGAAACAGGGATCCGCCTCAGTGAGGAGGAAATCCGGATGTATAAAATATATGACGACCCATCCCTTATCATAAGCTATCCGGATGGAAATGTTATTCGGTCAATAATGGTGGTATACAAAACAACTCTTGCGGAGTATCCTGTGCTCACATGCAGTGATGAATCGCGGGAACTGAAATTCTTTACAAGGGATGAACTGAGAACAGTGTCATTAGTGGAGACGCATCGGCCCATTTTGGAGGACTATTTGTATTAAGAAACTGTTGCCGGACGAAGAAAAATAGAGTAACATTTTATTGAAAGCGGTTCACCCGTCAGCGGGAGGCGCCAATAATATTAAAGAAAAGGAGACAGGACAATGAGTAACAAATATGCAGGAACACAGACAGAGAAGAATTTACAGGCCGCGTTTGCGGGAGAATCACAGGCACGGAATAAATATACTTACTTTGCATCTAAGGCGAAGAAAGAAGGTTACGAGCAGATTTCGGCGATATTCTTAAAGACAGCGGATAATGAGAAAGAGCACGCGAAGATGTGGTTCAAGGAGCTCAACGGCATCGGTGACACTAAGGAGAACCTTGCGGCGGCTGCGGACGGTGAGAATCACGAGTGGACAGATATGTATGAGGAATTTGCCAAGACGGCGGAGGCAGAGGGCTTTGCGGAGCTTGCGGAGAAGTTTCGTTTAGTCGGTGCAATTGAGAAACACCATGAGGAAAAATACCGCGCGTTATTAAATAATATAGAGACAGCCACCGTATTTGAAAAGAGCGAGGTAAAGGTATGGGAATGCCGCAACTGCGGTCATATCGTAGTAGGGACGAAGGCACCGGAGGTCTGCCCGGCCTGCAACCATCCGCAGGCTTATTTTGAAGTGAGTGCGGAGAACTATTAATTAATCAATCCATATGTATACGGAGGGGAAGCAATGTATAAAGTGAGGGAGATAGAGGACTCCGATTTTGACGGTCTGATGAAGCTGTACATGCAGCTTCACGACAATCCGTTTCCGGAGAAAACGCCGGAAATCACCAAACTGTGGAGTCGTATTCTTCGAGATAAAGACCATCATATTATTGTTGCGGAGACGGACGGCGAGATTGTTTCCTCGTGTGTATGCGTAATCATTCCCAATCTGACGCACAATCAACAGCCATACGCATTTGTGGAGAATGTCATTACAGACGAACGCTTCCGAAAACAGGGAATGGCTACCGCGTGCCTGAATTATGCAAAGGAGCTGGCAGAGAAGGAAAACTGCTACAAGCTGATGCTGCTTACCGGCTCCAAAAAGGAAAGCACGCTGTCATTTTATCGGAAGGCAGGGTACAACAGTGAGGATAAAACTTAAAAACAAATGACCATGCCGACCAAAAGCATTGTGTAGATCTCGGTGGTCGCCGTATAATT
>CAMWYL010000163.1 GCA_947178465.1 uncultured Lachnospiraceae bacterium
CTGACTGGAACCGCCGCCGTCTCCGTCACCCTGACCGGAACCGCTGCCGTCTCCATTGCTCTGACCGTTTCCGGATCCGTCTTGACCGTTTTGATTATTCTGACCGTTTCCCTGCTGCGCATTCCCGGCTCCACCTTGTGCCGCCTCCTGTATGAACTCTGTCACAGCGGCGTAGGTGATCGACTCGTTCGTCAAACCCTGTAAAAGATTTTCAAATTGATTGTTCATCTCCCCGTACTTATAATTCAGCTTTTCCGTTGCCGCTGCCAGCATCTCCGCAGAGTACGCCTGCTGATACTCTGAAAGCGAGATTTCCATGCTTGTCATCATCTCTTCTACCGCAGCCTGCTGCTCCGGTGTCAGTCCCTCCTGTGCAAGCTCCTCCAGTGCATCCAAAAGCTCCTCTATTTCCTGCTCTTTCTCCTCGGCCTTCTCCCGAACCGCATGAAGCTCCCGAGCGCGCTCCTTCATCTCCGCGGGCAGCATGGCAAGCACCAACAGTACCGCAAGCGCCCCCGCAAGTCCCAACAGCTTCTTAGGAGCGGGACACAGCGGAATGCGAACCCTGTCCTTATGCGCCGCAAGCTGCCGCATCGCGTCCTCCCGCTGCATTTCCAGAAGCCCGCCTTCCTGCCCCAGCTTCTCATAGGCTGTGACAATCCGCTCTTCAAAGCCGAAGCGGTCTATCGCCAGTGTAGCCTGCTCCGGGCTTGTCCGCTTCACAAATGCCGCCACAAGCGCCGCGAGCACCGCTGCCAGCAGCGCCAGACATGTATAGAGATTGGCATAATAAAAAGGCAGCATCAAAGCGACCACCTGAAAGATCACGCCTACCCCTGCGCCAATCAGCAGCGCAAACACCACATCCTTAAAAAAGCCGGCCATATTTAATCTGCGGCGACAGGTTTGTATAAACCTGACAAACGCTCTCTGATCCATCCGCTGCTCCTCCTTCAAATCCTTTTACTTCGCCTTTTTCCTCCTCGTTGCGGAATGCATCGGATTTACCATCCATGCAGCCATAAGCATAAACGCAATCGCCACCATGATAAGGCACGCCGCGGACAGGAACATCCACACTTTTCCCTGTGCCAGATGATATGTCAGAAAGCCTACATCCCCGCGGTCAAAAGTATGACTCTCTCCACCGAAAAGCGAATCGTTCGTCATAATCAGCATGAAAAACTCCTCAAAGAACACAATGGGATTAAACAACAGAAACAGCATGGAATCGCCCACGCCCTCCCATTTATGCAACGCTCCGCCTATGAAAACAGGCACCGTCGTCAAAACGCCAAACACGAAATAGAACACATAGGACAGAATAACCGCCGCTATGGTCTTGCGGCAGATTGCGGAGCAGAAAATTCCAACGCTTCCCGCAGTCACCGCCAACAGAATAATCACAAGCACAAAATAAAGCAGGTTCATCCAACTCAGACCGCCTACCACGAAGGACAGCGCCATAATCGGCATCCCCGCCATCACGAAGAACAGGATGTGCACGACCGCAGACCCCACCTTCCCCATTACGATTGAAAAAGGAGACATACAGGTCGTCAGCATAATGTCAAGCGTCTGACGCTCCCGCTCTCCTGAAATCGCGGAGGCCGTAAGTATCGGCATGATCAATGTGACAATGCATACCTGCGCTATCGCAATTACCGGAAACAGGGCGAGCAGATTGCTATAAACATTGCTATCCGTATAGATGCTCTGACTCTCTGCCTCTATGATTATGATCGCCAGCAAAAACGCCATTGTCAGCACCGCTTCATACGCAAACAGTCCCCAGCTTATCCGCATACTGCGTGCCGCCACACGCAAATCCTTTTTTATAATAGGGTTCCACTGTAATTTCACTGTACGCCACCTCCCGTCAACTGCATAAACAGCGTTTCCAGACTGCCTTCCTCCTTATAAAATCCGGTCAGAATAACCTGATTCTGAATCAACAGACCGATTAACGCACTGATTCTCTCCTCTGTGCCATTGCCCGAAATAATCATTTCATTCTCCCGTACCGATTCCACCGCGAAGCCCGCCTGCTCCTTCATAAGCCGCACCGCGGTCTCCATACCGGAAGCAACTTGGACGTGTATCCGGTTCCCACCGGAAAGCTGCTGCATAATATCCTCAATACGCCCCGCCGTTATCAGCTGCCCATGGTTCATTATTCCGATACTGTTACACATCTCTGAAAGCTCTGAAAGAATATGAGAGCTGATCACAATCGTCTTTCCCATGGAGTGAAGATTTTTTAATAACTCCTTCATCTCCACGCGGGCCCTCGGATCCAAGCCCGAGCTTGGCTCATCCAAAATCAGAAGCTTCGGATTATGGAGCAGGGCTCTCGCCACGCACAGACGCTGTTTCATTCCGCGCGAAAGCGTGTCCACATAGACCTCCTTCTTATCCGAAAGGTTGACCAGCTCCAGCAGATCATCCGTCAGCTTTGCAATATCACGCGTGTACATTCCGTACATGGAGCCGTACAGATCCATATATTCCCGCACTTTAAGATTATCATACACGCCAAAAAAATCCGGCACATAGCCAATCTGGCGCTTCATCTCCTTACTTCCCACGGGTGCCGCGGTATTCCCAATCCTGACGGATCCTCTGCTCGCCCGAAGCAGTCCGCAAACGATTCGAATCGTCGTTGTTTTTCCCGCACCGTTTGGACCCACAAAGCCAAACAAGTCTCCCTCGGGAATGTGCAGCGTCAAGTGATTGACCGCCGTAAAAGAGCCATAGTTTTTTGTCAAATCAGTAATATAAAGCATATTCATCCCCCTACTGAATCGTATAGAGGCATCCGTAAGACACCTCCTTACAGGTATCGTCCACCGCCTTATCCCAATTCTCTACCACGCCGATAATTGCCACGGAATCCTCATTTCCCTGCCCGCATGCGGACATGATCCCTATTCCCAGAGCCGTCAGCATATCCATGTCTTCTCTATTATCCGTATTGCTGACGCATCCATACATATAGGAATCCAATCGGTCATCATAAATCATTTTAAGCGACGAAATCTCGCAGGTCTCGCCTGCCGGGAGGTTTTTATATACAAATACATTGTTATCCGCAACCAGCGCCAAATACGCGAAATCCAAATCCGTCCCATTGGTAATGCTTCCCAATGGTACGCCTGAGGATGCGATATACGAAATATCGCTTGAGAGGCTCCCGTTCACCGCCCTTGCGCTGCTCCCCGCCGTAAAATAGCAGTCCTGAAAATTGGTAGAGGGCTTTATCCCGAAGGAGAGCCGTTCTCCCTCTTTTGTGACAAAGCGATCCGCATCATCGTCATAGCTGTAGTAACTGTTCTGGACGGGACCCGCATATTCATATCGGTCAGCCAGTCGCAGGCTCCACACTTTATTTCCGCTGTCATAGCAGTGCAGGTAGGTCTTGGCCCGCCCCCCGCCGGAAAAGTCCTGTATCGTCACGGAGTACACCCTTGCATCCACTACCTCAAACCCTCTTCCCGCAAACCAGACAAGAAAGATTACCGCAACTGCTGATACAGGAACCGCTACCCAATAGAGATCCCGCTTCTTCACCAAACGCAGAATCAGGTAAAGTATCGGTCCCACGAAAATCACATAGAGAATCACGATGATACGCAGCGCGCCAAAATTCAGGCGTTCACTGCCGTTTCCCAGAAAGCGTATCAGTCTGCGAAAGCTGTACTTTGTGTTTGAATTATTGCCGCTCATCACATAGCGGGAGCTCGCCTGCTCGCCCACCTCATCCAGCATGGACTGTACCACATATTCCTGCGAGCTGCTTTCGGACCAATCCATCCGCCCCAGCTCCGATAACGCGTATGGCAGAACTCCCACGGCGCCGGAGCCACGCGAACAAACCAGCATCGCGCACATGTAGGTGTCCTCATATAAATCACCTGCATCAATAAGCTCTGCCCACGAAAGCTGTGACACATCTATATGATAGTTGGAAGAGAACTTATTCGCCTCTGCCCCCGTGTCAAAGGTCTTATCGCACTCCAGCTCCAAAAACTCCAGACCGCGCAGCACATTCTCCGCATCACTTCCCGTACCCACGATCAGCATACCGCCGTTCTCTACCCATTCTTCCATGCGCGCTGTCGCCGTATCCGGCAAAACGCCGGTATCATAGCCGTCAATTACCAGAAAGGTCAGCGAATCCAGCATCTCCGTCAGGTTATCCCTGTTCAGCTCCACCAGCTTTATCGGGTAATTTCCTCCATTATAATAATACTCGTTTCCCCCCATATCCATATAGGTAAGAGCCGCATAAGCATCGCTCAAAATCCCCATTGAAACAGAGGTTACTCCTCCCTGAAGCAGCCGCCGAAACTCCTTCTTTGCTGCCAAGTCGGATTTTTGATTGAGCAGGGACACTTCAACGACTCCGTCCGTGCTCTCCACACTTTCCCTTGGTATCCTCACCACAAACTGCTTGGTGCTCCCCTGTGGCAGAGACAGGATCGTGTCATATACACACGAATAGCTTCCTTCCGCTGTCAGACGCACCTTTCCCTCCCAGTCTGTCCCCAGGTTCTCAATTGTCAGCAGAACATCCAGGCTGTCCTTATCTGATGGCAGCATCCGCGCATCAATTTCAAAGCTTTGCTCCTCGGCATGAGCCGTCATTCCCGCTGACCCAAGGCAGATTGCGCAAAGCAGCAGCCCGATGATTCCGGACACCCACTGCCAAAGTGCTCCTTTTATTTTGATTCCCGTCACACTCCTCATATCCGTTCCCTTTCCATTTTATTTATAAAAACATCTTATCCGTTTCCGGTGATCATAAACCCCGATATTTTTGCACACTAATGCCATTATACATAAATATAGGGAAAATGACAATGATTCTGAAAATTTTGATTTCTGCCGCACCTGTTCATTTTACAAAAGTCTGTATCCCATCCTCCGACAGGTCTGCCCCTTGAATAAACTTTTCATATGGCGGGAGCCTGTCCGGCTCCGGATTCTCTATACAGTCAACAATCTCCTTAACATACGAGGTCTGATAAAAACACCACCCGTTTTTCATTATGCATCTCGGGTTTGCTCCCATGGGATTCATCGGGCACAGAACATGTATCCCCTGTGGCAGCTTTCCTCTCTCCTCTCTCAGGCGCATCATTGTATTGCGTATACCCCGCTTCGAGTTCTGAAACAGCCAGATGCGATAGTCCCTGCCGTAAGAGGACACCAGAATATCCGTATGCTGCGCCACATCCATTTCCGTACTTCTCGCGATGGAATATGGAATTCTCCTCTCTGTCAAAATATTTTCCAACTGCTCTTCCACGTCCATTTCCCGCAAAAAAGACGGAAAGCTTCGCAATCCTCTGGCCAATAAGCCTATTGTCATGCTCTCCGTCAGTCCTCTCTCATCACACAGTTTTGTAATTTGCGCCATATATTTCACAGGGGAAAAGCCGTCGTCATTTTTTAACCGATTTACGATATCCGCAAAACGAATTTGCTCATACTGCTCGGCCGGTTCATACCGCCTCAGGTCCTGAACGCTGTTTCCGTCCATTTGTTTATATCTGAATCGTTTTAATTCAAACAGGTAATGCCTTAATTTGCTGATGATTCTCTTCTCATATATCCCTGACCGCTCAACGGCATCGCAGCCCTGCTCATAGCTCTGCCTTGCCCAACAGTCCGTCAATTCCCGGATTCCCAATTGTCGTCCAACACCTTCCTTATCTCTTTTGCAATCGCTTCAATTACATTCACGGTTACGCTGTTTCCGAACTGCTTATACAGATGCGTGTCGGCCAGCTCCAGTTTAAAAGTATCCGGAAAGCCCTGCAGCCTCGCCCATTCCCTCGGAGTCATCTTCCGGATTCCCTCACGATTGACTTCACCCTTTATATGCGTAATCGGCTCAAAATCCGTAAGCCGTTTATCAATCACAAGATTCCGCTCCCGTCCCATTCCTCCGCAGACGAGTGCGCCGGCCTGACCTTTCAGGTCCCGTATCTCATACCCGAAGCCGTTCCCTTTCTCCCGATGCCGCTCCTTGTGCTTTCTCAAGGTATCCATATATACCGTAGACAGATAATATTTCACACTGACCTCCTGTTCCTCCAAAATATCTTCAATACAGGTGTCCGGGTTCTCTCCCTCAGGAAATTGAAACGCACTGCTGTCTATATCGTTGCGAAAGGCAACGATGTAAATCCTTTCCCTGTTTTGGGGCACGCCAAAATCCTTGCTGTTCAAAACCTTGTCATATACGGTATAGCCAATCTGCTCAAATGCCCGTTTGATAACCTTAAATGTACGCCCCTTATCATGAATCGTCAGGCCCTTGACATTCTCGCAGAAAATAACCTTCGGCTTTCCGTATTCGCAAATCCGCACAACATCCTGAAACAATGTTCCCCTGCACATGCCCTTGTAATCATCGTCAAATCCCATGCGTCTCCCGGCCAGCGAAAACGCCTGACACGGAAAGCCCGCCAGGCAAATGTCAAATTCCGGAATGTCCTTTTCATCAATCCTGGTAATGTCCCCCGCAATCTCAAAATCATCCTCATAGTTTAATCGGTATGTACTCTGCGCATATTCGTCCCATTCGCTCACAAACACGGTCTCAATATCGTTTCCGAAAGCATTGTCAAAGCCTTTTCTGATTCCTCCTATCCCCGCAAATAAATCTATTGACCTGTACATTGCAAAATCTCCTTTACTCATCGTCGTCCGCATCCAACAGCTTGTCAAATATCGCTTCCTCAATCACCCGTATGCATTCCTCCGGTCTTTTCATAATGTCCTTACCCCAAAAGCGTATCACTGTCCAGCCGAGATACTCAAGCTGTTGATTGACCTCCTCGTCCCGCTGTTGGTTTTTCAAGATTTTATTTATCCAAAATTCCGCGTTTTTCCCCCGTTCCAGCTGCGGCTTGAGCACCTCCCAGTCCTTTCCATGAAAAAATTCGCTGTCACAGAAAACGGCTATCTTGTATTTTGACAGAACGATATCGGGCTTTCCCGGCAGCCGCTTGTCATTTTTGCGATAATAATAGCCCTTACTCCGCAAGGCCTTGCGGAGCACCATCTCAATACCCGTGTCCTTGTTTTTAATATTCTTCATGTTCCTGTGGCGTTGTTCCTTCGTCAGCCGGTCCATCCAATCACCTCAGTCTTCAAATTGCCTGACCCGATTTGTGTTTCTTATACTCCTGCTTCCGCTCGTACATCATCACATCCGCCCGCTTCATCGTG
>CAMWYL010000164.1 GCA_947178465.1 uncultured Lachnospiraceae bacterium
GGGCTAAGGAGCATATATGGTTATTAAAATAATTCTTTGTATTTTCCTTGTCGGGGCGGCGGCTGCGCTTTGCCTGCGGGGCGGAATTGATTGGCAGAAAGACCGTGGAAAATCGTGGGGAGAGAGCCGTATGAAGGAATATGGCTTCGACGAGGATAAAAAGGATAATGATTGAGGGAAAATCGGTGGCTGTCATGGTCGCCGATTTTCTGATTGCGGCCAATTCTCATTTCAATTCGTGTAGGGAATTGTGTTCTTGCTAAAAACAGTTTATATTTTGCGGATTAATTTAGTAAGGGGTATTATTATATGGATATTGGATACAAAACGCCCGATGTAGAATTTTCTTTGCGGTCAGCTGCTTTGATTTTTAATGATAACCGCTTATTAATTGCAAAAAGTGACAACAATGATTGTTTTTATACTGTTGGTGGTGGAATACGGGAGAATGAGACATCAGAAAATGCAGTGCTTAGAGAATGCTATGAAGAAACAGGCTGCTATTTTGAAATTGACAGGCTGGTATTTATTCAAGAACGTTTTTTCAGAACGGATAATACTTGTCATCAAGAGATTGTGTTTTTCTACTTAATGAAAGAAAAGAACTTAAAAATTTGCAGTGGGATAAATACAGATCAAGAAAATGAACATTTATATTGGATACCCATAGAAAATTTGAAAAATATAAATCTTGTGCCTGAATTTTTAAAAGCTGCATTGGAAGATGTTCCAAATAAAATAACACATATTATATCATATGAATAAATTCAAGTTTATCAGATTTATAAAAAGGGAAATGAAATAAAAAAACGTGGCGCAGTAAGGGAATATGATAAAATTGGAATTGCATAACAGCAAGAGGAATCGTTGATAAAAATAAGAAATTTCATAATAACAAAAAATAAAAGGGAAAGGAAGAGAAGGATGAGAAAGGAAATAAGGCAGGTATTGCAACGGCTGTTGCCACGGCTTATGCCGTGTGTACTGGCGCTTATAATGGCGCTGAATATATGCGCATGCGGCGATAGAAACACGAATGCAGACGGCGCAACGGAGGTGTCAGAGAGTGCCTCAGGAGGACAGAGCGAGGCAGCGGCGCCGGGAAGTGTAGGGACGGAAGCTTCATCAGAGAGTGTTGGAACGGAGGATGCAAACGGAACACAGGAGGTGTCGGAGCCGCCGGCATATGCATATGAGCAGGAGTTAAATATCATTGATGACAACTACAGGAATTATTACGAGATATTTGTATATTCCTTTTATGATTCGGACGGGGACGGCATCGGAGATTTGAACGGTGTTATCGAGAAGCTGGATTATGTGCAGGATATGGGATTTAACGGGATTTGGCTGATGCCGATTATGCAGTCCACGACCTATCACAAATATGATGTTGTGGATTATTGCTCAATTGACAGGGAATACGGTACGGTGGACGATTTCAAAAGGCTGGCGGAGGAGTGCCATAAAAGGGATATTCGTCTGATTATAGATTTTGTTATCAACCATACTTCCTCCAGTCATCGGTGGTTTACGGATGCGTGTGCTTATTTACGGCAGCTTCCCAAGGACGCGGAGCCGGATTTGGCGGAGTGCCCTTATGTGGATTACTATCATTTTTCAAGGGAGCAGGTAAACGGCGATTACTATGCCGTGAACGGAAGCGACTGGTATTATGAGGGCGTTTTCTGGTCGGAAATGCCGGACTTAAATCTGGGCAGCGAGGCGCTGCGTGCGGAGATAGAGGCGGCGGCAGACTTTTGGATGGATATGGGCGTGGATGGCTTCCGGATGGATGCGGCGATGCATTTTGAGGAGGGTGACATCACCTTTAATAATGAGGCTCTAAACTGGCTTTTCAGCTATTGCAAGGAGCGAAACGAGAACTTCTACATGGTATCGGAAGTATGGGCGGCGAAGACAACGATTGCAAATTACTATGGAAGCGGAACGCCGAGCATGTTCAATTTTGATGTTGCCGATGTGGAGGGAAAGCTGATTAAGGCGGCGCGAGGAACCTATAAGATTGCGACCTTTGTGGAAAACATGGCGGGCTATGCACAGGATTACGGCAGTAAGAATGAGGCGTTTATTGACGCGCCGTTTATTGCCAACCATGATATGGGACGCGTGGCAAACGATCTGCAGAAGGACGCGAACGATATGAAGATGGCGTGTGGTCTGTTGATGATGATGAATGGCAGTCCGTTTGTATATTACGGTGAGGAGATTGGAATGTAATGCTCCGGACAAAAGGACGAGAATAAAAGGCTTCCGATGATTTGGTCAGACACAGACGCTACGGGAATGACAACCGGACCAAAGGATGCGGATAAAGGCATTCAATCAGCGTTTGCAGGTGTGGAACAGCAAATACAGGACTATACCTCCATACTCAATTATTATAAGCGTGCGGTTCGTCTCAGAAATGAGAACCCTGAGATTGCGCGTGGGGAGATTGCAATTGTGGAAGCTTTGACAGAGGGTAATCAGGCCGCAATTACAAAGACCTATGACGGCAGTACGATTGGTATCGTGTACAATACCTCGGATGAGGAGATGCGCGTGTCATTGGCCGGGACAGAGCTTGACGGAATGGGAATCCGCGGTTATCTGACCCTGAACGGGGAGGAAATTGTGCTGGAAGAGGGCGTACTTATCATGCCTGCGCAGTCCATATGCATCTTGCGTGCCTGACTATGTGTTTTACCACGGCATAACAAAAAAATGCATGTTATTTCATTGTTACATTTGAATAGAAAACATGTGTTATTCCCCTTGTTTTTATAAAGAAATTATATTATAGTAAATGTAGTAGGGAGAAGGGGCGTGAGTACGGCATGGAGCTCTATATCATACGTCATGGTGAGACGGACTGGAATGTGGCGCGGCGCTTTCAAGGACGGTCGGATATTCCGCTGAATGAGGAAGGCAGACGGCTTGCGCGAATCACTGCGGAGGCGCTGAGAGAGGTTGCGTTTACAAGGATATATACGAGTCCCTTGAAGCGGGCCTATGAGACGGCGATGATTATCAAGGGAGAGCGGGATATTCCGGTGGTAGAGGAGCCTGCGATTATAGAGATTGGCTTTGGCGAGTATGAGGGACTTTGCTGCGGCAAGGAGAACTATAACATTCCGGACCCTGAGTTTATGAATTTCTTTGATAAACCAGAGGCTTATAAGCCGCCGAGGGGCGCAGAGTCCATACAGGCTCTTCGGGAAAGAACGGCTGATTTTTTTGAAAAATTGGTGCATAATAAGAGTATGGAAAATGACACGATACTGATATCGACACACGGCGCTGCGCTGAGAGGGATTTTGTCGCACATTAACGGCATTGGAACAGAGGATTTCTGGAAAGGCGGCGTGCATAGGAATTGTGCCGTGACTATTGTGTCGGCAACGGACGGCAGGGCTTCCGTTATTGAAGAGGGGAAAGTGTATTATCCCTGTGAGCAATGAACTGAGTGCATAATAAATACAACGAAAGAGGGCGGGCATAGTCGTGGAAAATGAGTATAGTAAGGTAAAGGTAAATAACGAGATGGATTTTTGCTCTGTGACGGATACAGAGGTGAAGACCGTCTTGGAAAAAGCATTTATGAAGGCCAGAGTATCCTATTTTCTGAGATGGGAGAAGCCGGGGCTGTTTTCCAAAATGTTCAGTGGAAGTAAGCCCGGCATTGTATTTTGTATTAATTCTGCGCAGATAGATACCGCAGAGGAGGTTCTGAAGAGTCTGGGTGATATAGAATCCAGTGTAAAGATGCTTCGCACCAAGTCAAATAACAAGATCGGGTTTTAAAGAAAGCCCCTGACAGCTTCCGTTCCGATACGGTCGTGTCAGGGGTTTTTTGCTTAATTATCATATTCGTCTTCGTCGAAAACGTCAGTGTCATCTGCCGCATAGGGAGCTTCGGGATAAGAGTCCTCTGTATAGGCATCCTCAGCAGAGAGATCTTCGATATAGAGGTCGTCCTCCGGTATGCCTGTGTTAGCCAATGTATTACCGCCTTCGTAATATCCGGCGTCTTTATAATAGTTTCCGTCTTCGGAGGAGCTGTTATCCTCATAGTATTCATCGTCTTCATAGAGGCCGTTGTCCTCATAGAGGTCGATGTCCTCATGGAGACTGTCATCCTCATATGATTCGTCGTCCTCATAAAGGTCGTTGTCTTCATAAAGATCGTCGTCCTCCTCTGCGGAGCGGTCGTGGCGGAACATGCTGTATACGGAGAGGCCAATCAGGATAACCACAACGAAAATACAGAGCGCGAGGATAATGGTGACGGAGGAGCCGATAAAGGGAGAAGACAGTTCAACATAGGTGGAAGGTTCCTCCTCGGTCTCCTGCATGTCGTCTTCCGGATCGCCCTCCGGACCATTCTCCTCTGAAGGCGTGATTTCCGCAGGCACTTCATTATCGGCTTCGTTGGCGTTCGGCGTGGAAATGATGGGGGGCGTATCGGAGATATACTCAGCGGATACATATCCTGTTTTGTTGGCGGTATACTGTATGCGGTACCAGTTGTTGTCCGTCTTTCCGGTAACAATGATTTCCTGGCCGGGGGACAGCTTGCCCAGCGCGATGTAGGAGGTAGAGGGACCACTGCGAACGTTCAAATCCGTCTCGGTAGCCACATAGTAGGTGCCGCTGAACTCCGTTACGGTAAAGGGTTCCTGCTCAGCGTCCGTACTTGTATCGGGAGCAGCATCCGGTGCCGGTGTCTCCGGTGCGGCAGGAAGAAGCGCGTCCGGGGGTGTAATAATCTCCGTGGGGGTGTTCGGTTGTGTGGGATTAGCGCCCGGAGCCGCAGGGGTGCTTTCCGTGGGTGTATTTTCCGGCAGCGAGGCATCCGGAACGGGCGGTACGTTCTCTGTCGTTTCTCCGGTAGCATAGGCGGAGAAGCAGGGCGCCGCAGCTAAAAGAAGTACAACGGACAAAATGCGAAAAGTATATTGAAATAATTTTTTCATAAGGACCTCCTGAATGTGTTTCTGAATTTATTCTGCTATAGCATAGCATGTTATAGTATAGTATGCCCGAAAGGCGATTATCATAATTATAACATATTTAGCCGGGATTCCGCTATCTATTATTTCCAAATTACGGAAATTTAAGGATTACGTCGGCGTTTGTAAGAATCATCCCTTGACAATCCTTCCAAGATTTACTATCATTATTTACCAGAGAGAGCAGATTACGGCATCATATTGCGACGAAAGCAAATGCCCGGTAGGAGTATTGTCAGTCTACGCCCTTTGCCGAGTATTCGGTAGAGGGCGTTTTTATGCACACGGCATCCAATGGAAAAATGTCAGCAGAGCTGACGGATGCCCGGCGCGCGAGTAGGGAAAAGACCTTCCCTACTCGATTGCACATGCCGATGCATAGGAAATATGTCACTAAAGTGGTGCATCAGCGGGTAAGGAATTGCGACAGTGCATAGGGATAGAATGGAGGAAGACATGGGTAAGGAATTGGAGAAGACCTACAATCCTCACGGATTGGAGGACAGAATTTACGCAAAATGGCTGAAGAAGAAGTATTTTCACGCCGAGGTCGATAGAAACAAGAAACCGTTTACAATCGTGATTCCGCCGCCAAATATTACGGGGCAGCTTCACATGGGGCATGCATTGGATAATACCATGCAGGACATTTTAATCCGTTTCAAGCGGATGCAGGGCTATAATGCTCTGTGGCAGCCCGGCACGGACCATGCAAGCATTGCAACGGAGGTTCGGATTATTGAGACGCTCAAGGCGGAGGGCGTTGACAAGCAGACGCTTGGGCGCGAGAAGTTCTTGGAGCGCGCTTGGGACTGGAAGAAGGAATACGGCGGCAGAATCATCAGCCAGCTCAAGAAGCTTGGCTCGTCCTGTGATTGGGACAGAGAGCGCTTCACGATGGACGAGGGCTGCAATAAGGCGGTAACCGAAGTATTCTGCAAGATGCATGAGAAGGGCTATATTTACAAGGGGGCGCGGATTATCAACTGGTGTCCCGTATGTAATACCTCCATTTCCGATGCGGAGGTGGAGTATGAGGAGCAGGCAGGCCATCTGTGGCATATCAAATATCCGGTATTGAATGACGACGGCACGGAATCGGGAGAGTACCTGACGTTTGCGACGACCAGGCCGGAGACGATGCTGGGCGATACGGCGGTCGCAATCCATCCGGACGATGAGCGGTATGCGCATCTTCGCGGGAAAAAGCTGATGCTTCCGCTGATGAACCGCGAGATTCCGGTAGTGGAGGATACTTATGTTGATATGGAATTCGGAACCGGTGTTGTAAAGATTACGCCGGCGCATGACCCGAATGATTTTGAGGTCGGAAAGCGGCATAACCTTCCGATTATCAATATTATGAACGATGACGCCACAATTAACGAAAACGGCGGAAAATATGCCGGCATGGAGCGTTATGCGGCAAGAAAAGCCATTGTGGACGAGCTTACCGCGATGGGGCTGCTGGTGAAGATTGAGGACTACAGCCATAACGTAGGCACCCATGACCGGTGTAAGACAACGATAGAGCCGCTGGTGAAGCAGCAGTGGTTTGTCAGGATGGACGAGCTGATCCGGCCTGCCGTGGAGGCGATAAAGAAGGGCGAGATTCAGCTTATTCCGGAAAGAATGGAGAAGACCTATTATAATTGGACGGACAATATCAAGGATTGGTGTATTTCCAGACAGCTTTGGTGGGGACACAGGATTCCGGCCTATTACTGCGACGAATGCGGTGAAATCGTCGTGGCAAAGCAAATGCCGGAGGCTTGTCCTAAGTGCGGCTATACCCGGTTGACGCAGGACCCGGATACGTTGGACACCTGGTTTTCTTCCGCACTCTGGCCGTTTTCGACGCTGGGATGGCCGGATAAGACCGAGGATTTGGATTATTTTTATCCGACAGATGTACTTGTTACGGGGTATGATATTATCTTCTTCTGGGTTATCCGAATGATTTTCTCAGGCTATGAGCAGATGGGGGAGCGACCGTTCAAGACGGTGCTGTTCCATGGGCTTGTGCGCGATTCGCAGGGAAGGAAGATGTCCAAGTCGCTTGGAAACGGCATTGATCCTTTGGAGATTATTGAGCAGTACGGGGCAGATGCGCTCCGGTTGACGCTGATTACCGGAAACGCGCCCGGAAACGACATGCGCTTTTATTATGAGAAGGTGGAGGCAAACAGGAATTTCGCGAACAAGATTTGG
>CAMWYL010000165.1 GCA_947178465.1 uncultured Lachnospiraceae bacterium
GCTCAAATGTCAGTTCAAAACTGATGGTAAGCCGCGCCCCCTGCTGCCCGAATAAAAGCTCCTGCCCGATAAAAAATTCATTATAAAGCGCCGGCTGCTCCGTGAAGGGACAAAACCGCTCATCTGCCACCTCGCTTCTTCCGTTCCGGAGAAATTCCGGCCGCATCTTCTCCCGCAACATATAAAGCTCAATCCGGTTCAGGACGATATTTTCTTCCACAAACCCGGTCATCTCAAGAACCGCCATGGCAAACTCCCCACTGCCCTGATACGCGTTCTGCAGCTCGACGAACTCCCCTTCACAGCGCACCGTGTCAAAGGATACGACCTCATCACCCGTAATATGCGAAAACGAAAACAAATCCCTGTCGGTAAACAGCTCCGCCAACCGCCCGCTGCTCAGGTTGCCCCCGAACCGAATTCTGACAGGCCTGCTCCCAATGTCGAACGCCCTGTCAAAATACAATACCACTGCCTGTCTGTGTATGTTGGCGCCCTGATAGGAAAAGAGCGGAAATCCGTCCTCTGCATTGTATGCAACCGCTTTTCTCCTGCTTCCGGACACCTCGACAATGTCCGTCAGCTCGGCGCTTACTGCATTGATGTCATGTGTAAAAGCAAAAATCAGCTCATCCCCGTCCCGGGTCGTCCCTATGACCTGCGCCCCTTTTCTCAGCTCCACACCTGCGGAATTTCCTCCGCCAACGTTGAGCGTACAGATGGTTCTCGCCGGAATCGCAGGTTTTCTTGACATTCCATACATATTGGCAAATTCGATATGATACTTGTGCAGCACCATATTCAGCCTTTTGATATTTTCCTCCGTCTGATTTGCATAAATTTCGGCAATTACGGACAGGGGGTCCGGATTGTCCGTATCAAACTTCCACTCCGGCACATAGGAGTCCGACAGGCTTCTGATACGCTCTATTAAGTCTTTCAGGCTTCTTCCGTCAATCTGATATCCGCTTTCTCTGTTTCCCATCATTCATCTCCCAAATCCATGTCCCGAATCTCGTCATCCCCGGTTTCCACATTCAAATAAAACGGAAATACAAGGCTTCCCCTTGTATGATCCGCCGCAACCACATAATCGATATTGGCAATCAGACAGCCCTTGTCCGGTCTGGACTCCACATTCACGTCAACATCGGATATCCTCGGCTCCTGCTCCAAAATCGTCCTCTCAATCTCACGTGCCATCATATTTATCCGCGTGACGGAGGTGTCCATAAAGGTATACGACAAAAGCCTGCTGCCGAAATCCCTGCGTGCGAAGCGTTCCCCCTTCTGCGTCATCAGTATGATATACACCGATTCCTTCACGCTCTGCTCGGCGTAGGACATCACTGCCCGGCCTGTCGCCTTGTTTACCTGCAGTGGAAACTTCAGGCCGCCTCCCAAATATGACTTATCTTTTGACATGTCCTTCGGCATATCCACAGTCCCCCTTATCCCAATTTAATCGGTTTCCCTGAGAGCGACAGCATTCCGCTGCTCTCGCTTTTCAGCATGGAAGTTGCCTCTGTGCTTACCTGCCTGCCTGAAATCCCGATATTTCCGTCCGCAGTCAGCTTAATTTTCTTTGACGCGTTCACCGCCATATCCTCTGTCTCTATCGTAATCTTTCCGCTGTCTCCATTCATCACGACCTTAATCGTGTCTCCCACCGTTATTTCCAGCTTCTGTTGTGCATGGACTTTCATAACCCCCTGCTCGGTGCGCAGCTCCACAAGACAGTTTTTTTCCTTGTCATAAACGCTGATTTTATCCGTCTCGTTATCGATATCAATATGGTGCTCATCCTGCGCCGTTGCGATTGTGATTTTATCCTTTGCGCCATCCTCATTCTCGTCATCCCAAAATGTGATTCTGCTGCCGTTTCTGGTCTGAATCTGTTTTATGCTGTTGTGTTCATCCGCGGATTTTTTCAGAAACTTGTCCTTGTCTTTCGGAATACAGCCTATCACATACGGCTTCTCAATGTTTCCGTCCTCAAATATCAGAAGCACCTGATCGCCTTTTTCCGGCAGGAAATAAGTTCCCCAGCCGGCTCCCATATAGGACATGACCATTTTGGCCCATTTGAGCTGGTTGGCATCCGTGTCTCTTACCGGAACCGTGACGCACAGCCGCCCCGGCATCTCCTGTGTGTAATTTTCCGCCACAATTCCGATGACCGTACCGTATATTCTTTCATCGCCAAATTCCGTCTTTGTAATCTGCTTCTCCGAAACAGAGCCGATAACATCAAAAAGCGCCATGTAATTCCCTCCCGTGCCGACTTACGTCAATGACGCCGCAATTGCCGTAATATGCGTCAGATAACCGCCGCTGTCCGATATTTCATGCCGCGCCTGTGTGACATAAAAGCGATTGTCACAAGGTTCGCCCAGTCCCGTAACCCTGATGAAATGTCCGGGCTTCAGCTCCGGCATTCCCACACAGATACACTCAAGCGAGCCAAAGCGGTACGAAATGTCCTCCATCATTGCCTGCGCCCTGTACTGTGCCTGCTCCTTTGATATGGCCCCGGCGTCTATCACACATTTTGCGGACTGCCCTATCAGCGCCTTTGCCTTGTTTCCCGTCGATATCTTATTGGAAGTTTTCTGCACGGCCGATACCATCTCCGCCTTCACGGTATCCATTCCCCGCACTTCGACGCTCTTAACCAGTCCCGTAATGTCATAGGTGATATCATAGCTGCGAACGCCCTTATCCATGCCGATTTCCAGCAGACACTCCTCCTCCGTCTGTTTTGCCTTCCTGAAGTAAACGGTTCCCGTGTCAACGTAAAATTCATAATTAAAACGCTTTGCCGCCTTCACGATAAATTCGTAATCGCTCTCTGATACCATCTCCACCGTATACGTAGAGGGCTGACGATTCTGCTCGCCGGTCTTATCCGGGGTGTCATCCACGTGAATCGATCTGTAAATGCCGTCCGCATTCATCTTCCGGTACATGACGCCGCGAAAGATTTCCTTCACGGCATCTCCGTAATTCCCTGCGGTCATCTGTCTTGCATAGCTGTTTACCATCATAAGTCCCTTGGCGTCCATCGCGGTGACCTCCACATGATGGATATCGCCGCCGTATTTGACAAAGCGTGTCTGCGCGATAAAACCTACGAAGATTTCCTCCATAACGCCGCCATAGCCCATGGAAATCGTCACCGTGCTTCCAAGCTGTACAAATTCTTTGAATGCCGAAAAAGAATACTGTCCTTCCTCAATATTGTACACACCATAGATGCAATAGCTCGCCGCAGACGCCTCAAGTCCGCAGCTCAGCTCTACAGAAACATCGCTCAGCACCAGATTGTTTTTGTTCTCCGCAAAATTTCTGTCTCCAACCTGAAGCGTGACCATCGGATATACAAATTCACAGTATTTTTTCTTAAGCTCCTTGTACTCTTTCCTCATTCTTCCGGTTATCCTCTTCGTTCTGCGCCGCCGGCTTGTCATCGCGCTTCTTTTCGATCTCGTTAATGTTCTTCGTCACCACTTCCGCGGGCGTCACTGTCCTTATGGTAAGTCTCATACGACCGCTTATGGGTTTTCCCAGGGAATCGAACATATCATACTCTCCCGAGAAGCTGACAAGCTTTCCCTCGGCTTCAAGCTCTCCCCACGCAAATCGTACGTTCTTTGTGGGACTGTCATAGAGCATATTCATTACAAGCTCCATCTGCTCCTTTGTGGACTCGTCTTTACTGCCTGTGTTGTGGAATATCAGTTCAAATGACATATCCACCGTGCATTGCGCGGTAACTGACGTAATCATGCGGGTTTGGCTTCCCGTCTCCGGCTCCGTCGTTTCCTTCGTGGATGTGCTTGCATGATATTTAATGCTTGCGGGATTGTACTGCACCATGATGGTATCATCACTGATGAATGCACTGTCCGGTCCCGCACCCACATCCCGTACTGTTTTAACGACGTCGGATGCCTTTTGTTTTAACCTGTCTGCAGCCGACGCGGTCACACTGTTCTGCGTCTGAAATCGATTGCTTTTTTTTACGCCTTTGCTGCCGTCTATCTGAAGTATCGCCTTCTGTATCATTCCCTGACCCTCATTCGTTTTCTATACGACTTCAATGCTGAATCCGACTGTCGCACGCATCGGAACGCCCTTCTTATTAAAAAGGACATACTCCGCGTCAACACTTTTTACCACGCCTTTGTAACACATGGTTCCCCAGTAAAAAGCCACCTGACGTACATAAGGGTTCCTGACAATTGAGATAAAATGGTCCACCTCCGGCTGTACGCTGCAATCTTTATAAATCGTTCTGTCAAAGATCAGTTTTACCTCCACATGGATCAGTTCCGTTTTGTTTTCCGCCGGCGCAGTGCGGGTCTGCCCGTTTTCATTATGGGTAACATCCGACTTTTCTTTTCCTGATTCCGTTCCGCCGGTGGAAAAACGCAGCGAGGCCGGGTTAAACTGTACCTTCATTGTGGTTACTTTGCTTTGTACCCCGGCGGATGGTTTTCCCAAAAGCGCACCTTTTATCTCGGCGTTTGACAGCGGCCCATTATCAAACCCTCTGCAGTCATATACTTCTATATACGCCGTCTCCACCTGTTAATACCCCCTTCGGCGCTGTTCGTTTTTCAGCCGCCGTTCAAGCTCCAGATACACCATATCGGAAATCTCATGCACCTGCGTCTTCATATTGCGCTCCACCATATGCGTAATATGTTCTCCACTCTGCCTGATTACCTCATTTCGGATATCTTCAAGCTGTCTTTGCGTGAGAAGCGTCTCCTCACTCTTTTCATTGATATTCTTTCTAAGGACTGAGCTGTTTTCAATGGTTTCAAGCACTTCCTCCACAATCTCCTGACGGGTCTCCTCCCTTGTCTTATGCACCAGCTGTACCTCTTTTTCCGCGACATGCAGGCGCAATGTGTTCTCTCTCTGTACCGTGTGCAGATACTCCGACGGGACAATCTCGTCGACATTAAGGTTCTGAATGTCTGTATGGTCATGCCTTAGCAGTTCCCGCTGCACCTCTTCCACGATTTGGCTGTATATCTTTTGCGTATCCGCGCTCGTGGTATCCAACACCTCTTTGACGGTTTCCAAATACAGCTTCTCCCCGTCTGCTTTCTGCGAGCTGTATCCGACGGTTGGCGGTGTGTCTTCATATTTTTCAAGATTTGCCGGTTCCGTGACGGAGGGTTCCTCGCTCCGGTACCCCATCAGCCTTTCATACCAGCTTCTTGTATTTTCATCTGTAATACTCAGTATTCTCTCGATTTCTTTTGGTATTTTGCCCGGTATCTCTTTCCCGGACGCCGTATTTTCATATATTTCCCGGAGCACCTGTTCCGGATTCTCCAGCGCCCTGAGCGCCGCTTCCCTTGCCTGCACCCTGTCCACAACAATACGTTGGGGCGTATCAGCCTCCTGCTCTTTGCTGTCAAGGAGCTGTTTCATATGGATATTATGCCGGTTAATCTGCTCAAGCAGCTCTATATTTTCCATAAGCGGCACATCCGAACCGGCTTGTGTCTGCGCAAATTGGCGTATCAGCTCATAAACGGTTTGTTCCCCGTCAACTGCCGGCATGCGGACGGGCCCCGCTGCGCTGTCATAATTCCTGACGGCTTCCCTTTGAAGCGGTTCTTCCGGTCTCTTTTCTCTTTCCGCCGCGTATTCCTTCCGCGCGGTTTCTTCCTCTATCGCCGCCAAAAGCTCCTGCACCGCGCCATTATCCGGAAGCTCCGAATCTGCGTCCCGGGCATGCGCTTCCATGACGGCGGAGAAATAGTTCTCATTCTTTTTCTGATGAAGAATCCGGTGCACCTCGTCAAACCGGTTCAGCTCATTGACATACAGGTTCTCTTCCTCAATGCGGTAGTAGTCCGGCTGTTCCCATGCCCTTGCCTGCTGCACCATTCGGATTTCCCTTGTGAGCTGTTTCTGAAGATTTTGGTTCTCCAGCACGGACAGCACGATATTTCCCGTCATCTCTTCGTACAGCGTCTCATTTTCCCGCAAAACATCATATCGATTTACAAACTCCAACAGTTGCGCAAGGCGCAGCTCATCCCGTGTCAGCTCATTCATGCGGACTGCATATTCCCTGACATATGCCGCGCTGATGCCGTTGTCCGCCTGAAAATAACGGAATCGCTCCAACGTACTCTTTGCGCTTCCAACCAAAAGCCTGCTGTAATTTTTCCATATATTCGTGCCGCCATACTCATATTGCAGTTCATAGCTTACCGCATTGACAAGGTTCTCAAGAATCGCCGCACTCATGCGCCCGATTACCTTTTTCTGTGTCAGCTCGCCCGCTGTAAGCGGCTTTGTCTCATAAATGGAATAATCGCAAAAGACGGCAGGATTTGTCTGAGAAAATATATTTTCCCGGAGCTGCGACAGCTGTATCCGGTCCGCCTGTCTCATCCACTCCATATCATGGAAGCTTCTCACGACGGTTTCCTTCGTTCTCACCGGATTTTGATAGGTATATACCGTATTACTGCACTCCGCCGTCATCAGCCTGTTGAAAATCCCGTTGTGCAGATAGCAGTCTGAGCGGTATTCATTTCTGATGCTTTCCAGCTCCTGCTCTTCGTACATACGGCTCTCTAAAAATTCGCTGACCGTGTAGGCAAGCTGCCTGCCCTCTTCAAAATATCTGTTGATCAGCGATACTGCCAGCTCATTTTTCTCCATGTGGAGCTTTATCTGACGCATAAACTCATTCACATCCGCAACGCCCAGCTTTTGCAGGACTGTCGAGACAAACACTTCATCCTGATAGGTAAATTCAGGGGAATCGTACAGCATAATCCTGTTAATCAGCCGGTTTACGAGCTCCAATCTGACCTGATTGTCCATATGAATCTGATTGTCCACCATAAACGGGCCGTTATTTTGTATTCCCACATAAATCTCCGGCTCCTGCATGGTCATGTGTATCAGGTCTTCTCCCGCTATCGCCGCTCCAAACACCTGATAGTTCCCACATATCTTTTCTCCCAGACTGTCAGAATAGATTCCAAAAGATGAAATGCTCTGCAATATAAGGGGATTTTTCGTGATCAGCATCGTCCAGCCCTCTCTCTTATTTAATAGCCGCTTGTCCTTGCACTTCGTTGTTCGGGCCATTTCCTGCTCATCGCTTCCATGTCCTTTTTCCTGATTTCATTCTTGTCATATGTAGCAC
>CAMWYL010000166.1 GCA_947178465.1 uncultured Lachnospiraceae bacterium
AGTCAGCCCCTGCATCATCCTTACGCTCCCATCCCCGCACGGCTCTTCGCTGCACGCAGCAGCGCTACAAAGGTATCCGCTTTTGATACGGCTTCCGCACCGATACCGGATTTCAGGCTGACAATTTGATTCGTCAACAGCGTGTACATCGTTATCTTCTTCCCATCCAGATAAAAGACAAAGCGGACGCCGGTCATCGCTGAGGCAATCGTCTTGGGCTTATCAATGCGGGATGCGCTGAAAATCTGGATTTTCTGCGGATTGTAAGCGGAAATAAATCCAATCATGCCGTTTTCCACATCAATCAAGAGCATGCCGCCCCTGCCTTTGAAGGAACTGTTAAAGTTGTAAGGAAGCTCATCAATGCGTTTCGCGGTGCGTTTTACGAAACCGGAAGTAAAATCTCCCCACGCAATTGCCAACAACAGGATAAATCCTATCATGATAATCATCCCGACACTCAATGCGAGGAACCCTTCCACACTGAACGAACCATCGCGGCTCATATACACCAGCGATATGATAAGTGAAATGACAAGCGGCAGACCAATGCCGACTCCCAAAAGAAGCAGGATGAAAAACTTTCCTACCCGTTCAAACTTTTCTGTTTCCTGATTGTTCATAACTGTTTAAATCCCCCTGTTCATATGTATTGTACGGTTGGTCAAACCGCATCGCTATCATTATAGCATTGCGAAACATACTTTACAATATATGTCCGGAAAGAAAAGAAGAATACCCTCACATCCCTTTAAACTGATTTTTTATGTAACGCCTCAATTACCGCAAGCGCCTCCGCGTTGATCGGCAGCGGAATCTGCGCCGGCTGCGCCAGATAATCACCCTGAAGCAAGTCCACGCCAAGCGTCAGGACCGTCTCCAACTCCGCCGCCGTCTCCACACCCACGGCAACCACCTGCATCTCCTGCTTGTGCGCATACTCCACAAGGTTTTTAATTACCCGCTGCTTATTTACATCCCTATCCACATCGCGCACGATGCTGCTGTCCACCTTGACAAACTTCGGCTTCAGCTCCAGAAGGTTCATCTCCGTACCATGCCCGCTGCCGTAATTATCCAGAGCAAACATACCTGAAAAATTCTCTATACTGCGCTTTCTTTGAACCATCTCCATATTCAGATGCTCCGCCTCGGTGATTTCCACCACAATGCGCTTCTGAAGCGCATGATACAGCTCATGGTAGAGCTTTTCCTCCTCCTCGGTCATGCATTCGTCGGCAATCGAATTGATAAACAGCAATGCCTTCTGTGGCACAGCGCCATCCTCCAGAAGCTGCCGATAGCACTCCGTAGCCCGAAACAGAGTAATGTATTCGACGTCATGCATACGGCCTTCCTCTCTGGCAAGGGTAAGCACTGTCTCCGGCATCAGTAAGGTAGGCAAATCGGACCGCATCAAGGCTTCATACGCATAAAGCGCCCCTTCACGCCTCGTAAAAATCGGCTGAAAGCAGTAATTCACATCTTTTGCCTCCAACAGCTTATGCAGCTCCATCTTGCTCTGATTCTGAAGCTGCTGCTGCCTGTAAAGCTTCTCGTCAAACTCCTTATATTCTCCCTTTTTGGACTGCTTCACCTGATACATGGCGAAATCCGCATATTTCATCAGCGCCGAAAGCTCGTCACAATCCTCGGGATACCATGCGATACCGCCGGAAGCGGAAAGTCCCATATTATCACCGTTCGGAAGGACAAACTCAACCTTCCGTATGGCCTTATATAATGCCGCCACACGCTCCCGAATCGCTTCGCAGCTGTCATACCCGTAAAAGAACAGGATAAACTCGTCTCCGCCCATCCGCGCGCACAGCGTATTCTCCGGCGTATTTTCCACAAAGCACTTTCCCGCGGTCTGAATATACAAATCACCGAACTTATGGCCGAATCTGTCGTTGGTCGTCTTCAGATTATCCAAGTCTATCATCAAAAGCCCCGCATGCTTCAGCACCTCCGGCTTTAAGAACAGCTTACCTGCCTCACGCTTGAAGCCTCTTCTCGCATACAGCTTGGTCAACGCATCGCTGTCCCGCTCCTGCTCAATCTGCAGCTTCTCCAAAGTGGACACCGTAACGTCCTCTATCAGGCCCACCTGACGCCCATCCTTATTCTGATGCTCGGAGCGCATATACCGCACGCTGCCGTCCGGCTGTGGCACACTGTAGACAATGCTTCCGTCCTCCGCGTCAAAATGTTCCAACGACTGATGCAGCTTCTGTTGAAGCTCCAGAAACTCGCCCATTGTCATTCTGTCGATGTCAACTCCCGAAACGCCAAGCAGCGGGAAATAATTTCTTGTCACATAGACGCTGTCCGTTTCCTCCTGAAGCTCATAGCCCGCAAGCTCCACACTTGCCATGTCCATAATGCTCAGGAAACGGGTGGAGGACTCCACAACCTCCCGCCCCAGACGGGAAATGGAGTCCGCAAAGCGGTCAATCTCACGGATTCCCGTAGCCGAAAGCACCGGCATACTGTTGTCCTGCTGCGCCTTGGCAACCTCCTCCGACAATCGCATGATAGGCTTGGAGAGCCTGTAGCTCGCGAGTAAAATCCCCACAAATCCAATGATAAACGTCAATGCAGCCGCAATAAATAACAACTGTTGTATCTGTCTCGAAAAGGCAAACAGATTTTCCTCTGAGGCGATCCCCAACAAATACCACCTGTCTGCATCAAAGGGTGCATTGTTACTGTACAGCACCAGACGCTTCGCCGCTCCATAATACTCCCCGTCCGCATCCTTTGCGCCGGCACCGTCCTCCTGCAGAGCAAATCCCAGCTCCTCAACCGTCTGCATTCCCATAACGTTGCTTGAAAGCACAATCGGCGTCAGAGCCTCGTCCTCTCCGAAATCCACCGCCAACAGATAGGAGCCCTGTCGATTGTCCAAAAGCTCCGAATTCGGCAGAAGGGATTCCACATAATCCGTCAGAAGCTCTATTCCCAATACCCCATACACCGTTCCATCCTCAAGAATAAGCGGGATGGAATAGGCAATGGCCGTGCGGTTATCTCCCTCCAGACAATACGGCTGCGTCGTCCAATAACCATAATCCTTTTCTCTCAATCCGCGATCGTCCGCGCACGCAGTCTGATAAGGCTTATTAAAAAATGCCTGTTCCGCGTCCTGTGCGGAAAACCCCGGCTTCCACCCGGAGTCCGTGGCAATATAGCCCGCCCGAACCACCTCCACAGGAGCGCGCTCCCACAGCAGATCCGCGTTTCTCTCTGAGGATGCTGCCGTGGGATCCAAGTCTCTGAGATATATTCCCTGCAACGCTTCAGACGCGCCGGCCTCTATCGACCCGCGCGTGTTAAAAATCACAAAAATACCCGATATCTTTTTGTTATACATTGTATCGATCAGCTCAGGGCTGATGTCCTTGAGCAGTTCAATACAGCCGGTGCTGTTTTCATTCAAATCCTCCGGCTTCAGCGTTCCCAGGTCCAATCTCTCCTGAACCGTCGTGTCAATCTCCTCCGACAGGATTTCCAGACTCGACCAGTTGCCGATGATTTCATTTAACAGATAATTTCCTCTGTTCTCTGTCTGCTGGGCGAGCATATCCGTAGCGTTTTCGTCCAGCTGCTTTATGACGCCGCCGACTACAATGGCGCCTATCATAAACAGCATCTCAAACGCAAGCACGCTCAGAAGCGGTATCAGTATCTCATGGAAAATCGTTCTTTCCCTCTTCTTCACAGCCTCTTCGCCTCCCGCTTATTTGCTCTCAAATTCCTGCAGCCTCGCTAAAGTCTCCTCATACCATGCGTCAAAGCAGGCATCCGTGCAAAATTCGGCGCAGGCATCCTCAAGACTCTGCCCTGCCGCCAGCCGTTCCTGCACAATCGCGCGGTCCTCCGCTGCTCTGTCACTCAAAGCGTACTCCAGTACATTACGTGCCTTCGTTCCCTGCTCAAAGGCCTTTGTTGTATACGGCTGGTTCTCATTTACCATATCCACCGCTACCGGCAGGGTTTTCTCCATATTCCGGCTGATTTCCGCCCCACTGTTCAAAATAGCCGTCTTGTCGTTGGCCGTCTTGGTGACTGGCAGATATCCCGACTGAACGGAGCACAGAATATTCTGCTCATCCGCGGTAAACCATTTCAAAAATTCCACGGAAGCATAGATTTCCGCCTCACTGCCCTCCGTTACCACCATGCCCGCGCCCTGCTGCACCACATAGCCGGCGCCGCCTGCAAAGCCGGGGCAGGGAAGCACATCCATCTCAATCGGATACTCCTCCTGATTGTCCCTGTTCACCACATCCGGGAAAAAGGACGCCCCGGAAGAAGAGCCTACAAAGGCAATGACATTTCCCGTCTTGATATCATCACTGCGAAACCGCCCGGAAGCCGCAAAATATCCCTTCACAAAGGGAATGTAATAGTTATCCCATAATCTTCTGACGGTATCTTTGTCAAAATTCAGCGTCATTTTGCCGTCTGCAACCTGAAAGATTTCCGTTCCCATCTGCATACTGCCAATCAACATATAGTTCGCCATGGCGTCTCTGCCAAACAGCGCCCTGCCGTCCCCGTTTATGTCAGGTGTCTCGGCATCCGTCCACTCATAATAGGACTGTGCTGTTTTCACCAATCCCTCCATGTCTGCCATATCCTCGTAGCGTGCTCCCGTCTGTTCCGCAAAAGTATCCCAATCCGTCTTATTCAGCACCAGCACCTCTGTAGACTTTGCCATAGGGAAAATCTTAATCTCCCCCTGTCCGCTGAAATCACCTTCCTTAATATAGCTGTCTATGTAAACCGCGATCTCCTCCTCGGTCAGATACTGCTTCAAATCGACAATACCGCCCATCTGATCGGCGGAATACGCCGTATCCGCATATGCCATAAAGATATTCGGCACCTCGGCAGCTCCGACCTCTCCCCTGATGGCGGCAAGCACATTCATCTCCAAATCGTTTACCGAGCCCTGGCTGCTGCTCTTGACGATAATTCCCTTTTCCTTGCCTACCGACTCGTTAAACTCCTTCACCAGATTGTCAAACGCGGTGAGCTGGTCGCCGTTATAATAATTCCAAACTTCGATTGTCACCGGATTCTTGGCATCCAAGGGCGACTTCTTCCCGCCGCAGCCCGCCAGCGTCATTCCCATAGCCAATACAAGACCGATCGTCATTATTCTCTTCCGTATCATAACATAATCTCCATTCTGTTTCACCCGCAGACTCCTTCACGCCATATCAGGCCTTCCCGCAGTCTTGCTTCCCCCATCGTTACTTCTCTTGAAATATCTTATAGTTCACCGGCTCGATTTGAAATATCTCATCCGCAATCTGACAGACCTCGTCATTGAGATGAATACCCGTCATGATAATTCCCACATCCTCCGCCTTGGCGTCCAGAATGTATTGCAGATCCTCAATCGTGATAATGCCGTTATCCATCAGTCCCAGAACCTCGTCCAGAATCAGCAGACTGCACTCCCCCGTTGTCAGAACCTTCTTGGCAAAATTCAAGCCGTTCTTGATATTGTGAATCTCCTCCTGCTTGCGCTCTTCGGAAAGCTGCGCAAATTCCTCCTCGCTCTTCTCGAAACGGAATACCTTTATCTCCGGCTCCAGCCGCTTCAGATACTCCTCGTTCTGGTTTCCCTTTAAAAAGTTTATAATCACCACGTTCTTGCCGGTTCCCGCAATCTGCATTGCCTTCCCAAGCGCCGCTGCGGATTTGCCGTGACCGTCTCCGCTATATACCTGTATTAATCCCTGTTCCATTCAATACCTATACCCTTTCTCTGTGTCCGCTCTCCGCAGTTTTTTATCCGGAAATTTTATAAGAAAACCTTCTCAAGGCAATATATAGGCATAATAACACACAGCCGTAGATTTTGCAAGTCTCGCAAAATCTACGGCTGTTTTCGCCCGTTTTTCAGGGATTTTTTGTATTACAAGACAGTTTCGTATCGTCTAAAATTCCTCTTCATCAGGAATTTCAAGCTTGCTCACGGAGACCTCATAGGCGATTCTCTTCTCCAAATCATCCTCGGAAAGCTTCTTCATATACTCTCTTGACTGGATGCGCCCCCATACCAAACACCGTTCTCCCACCTCAAAGTTCGAAGCGTATCGCGCGTTCCTGCCCCAACAGATGCAGGGAATATAATCCGATTTTCCATAAGGCCGGTTTACTGCCAGAAGCAGATCCGCAATTTCTCTTCCGAGCGGCGTCTTGCGGTACACAGGCGCCTTACATACGAACCCATCAAGAAAAATTTGATTCGTCTTGATATTTTCATTTATCTCATCAACAAATTCGATTTCACGGGCAAACACGGAAAGAACCAGTCTGTTTTTGCGCTCCTCATGCCTGTTGTAGGAACGGAACTGGCCATTAATTACCGCCATCATTCCCTTATAATCCCCGGTAACATCCAGCAGACGCTCGGAGACCATCACAGGTATGATATCCATGGATTCAGACAGTCGTGCCACCTGAATATCTACCATATAAAAGCCTTCCCCAAAAATCTCATGGCTGAAGGAAAAGTCGCTCACGATTTCTCCCATCACCGTTACCTGATTGTTTTCAATTACCTTATCTGTCATAAATTATGTTCTCCCTTCTTATCATTAAGAATTTTTATTTTGGTATGTACTATCATTTATATTCCCATTTTTTTCCTTTATTCCCATTTTTTATAATTTCCCTGAAAAACATTTCGCAAAATCAGCCTCTTTCATCGACATTCCAACAAAAGGCTCGTCTTTGACGCTTTTTTCTACATTCTTCGCCACGGCTTTCCCTGGGCGATTTCGACATATAAGTTGCAAAAGCAAATCGCAAATGCTATACTAGTGAACGTTGCAGTGCACCGGCATTCGGCCGGCAAAAATAAATATAACATCCATATCATATAGAAAGGCAAGGTTATTTCATTATGAAGCAGCAAAGAGAAGACGTCAGAAACGTGGCGATTATCGCCCATGTAGACCACGGCAAGACAACACTTGTCGACGGCCTGTTAAAACAAAGCGGCGTATTCCGCGAGAATCAGGAGGTCGCAGAGCGTGTCATGGACTCCAACGATATCGAGCGTGAACGCGGTATTACC
>CAMWYL010000167.1 GCA_947178465.1 uncultured Lachnospiraceae bacterium
AATTTACAAATATGGAAACAACCGTTCCTATGATCAAAATAGTTATGGAAACTATACATACCAAAACATAAGCGGTTGATATAACTCTTTTTATTTCAGTTTTAGTATTATCAATCACTTTTTTGCTTAGTAAGTTTCTAAAGCCTCCACCTATTCCCAAATCAAAAATAGTTAACCAATTAAGCACAGACATCATAGTTGCCCATACACCATACTGTTCAGTTCCCAAAAAAGAAAGTAACAAAGGTGTATAAAAGAAACTGATTATCATTGAAAGAGGTTTTAAGAGCACTGTTATTGAAACACTCTGTAATAGTTTCTTGTTAGTATGCGTAAAAAAAAACAACTCAACCTTTTCCTATCTGCATATGTTTTGAAATTTGCTTGATTTTGTTTACACATTTTTTGAACATCCAGCAAACAAAAAACAAATAATTGTAATTTTTAATTTCATAATCTTTTTTATAAAACAAATTCATTATAGTGCAATAATTTTGTTTCATACGCATATTTCCATACTCAGAAAGAATGAAATAATCTCTTATAAAATCATAATAATCTTTCAGATTATGAGTCATAGAAAATGAATCTTTACCACCATAAAACACACAAAGCGGTTTCTTAATAAAGTAGAAAGACTCATAATCTTTACATGCACCATAAAAAAGGAATAAATCATTTCCAGCGCCGTATTTTGAAAAATCAAGCCCCTTTCCATTCTCAAAATTAACCTTAAGATAATTTTTTATAGTTTCTCTTCTAAATAAAGCGCATCCTGGCGATACAGGAACATTCTTTGTTGGAAGCAAAAATGCTGAAGCAGCTACAAAGTCAGATGTTTTATATTTTCCAGTCTTACCAAAGCAATATTGATTATTAAGAATGCAATCTGCTTGTTCAAAGATTATATCTACAGATGAGTACACAAAACCAATATTATCTTCAATAAATAATCTCACCATCTCTTCTATTGCAGTAGGCTGAATACTATCATCCGACCATAAGAATTTTATAAAGTCTCCATTTGAATATTCAAAACAAGAAACCCAGTTTCTAACGGGACCAACGTTCTCCTTTTGCAAGTATGCTTTTATTCGACTATCTCGTTTAGAATAATCTAATAATACATTAAATGTATTATCCGTGCTACAATTATCCACACAAATAATCTCAATGTTTTTGTATGTCTGAGATAGGGTAGCATTTAATGCCCGTATTATGGTTTTCTCCCTGTTATAAACAGGAATCAATATACTAACAAGCGGATTTTCATGCATTTTCTTTCTCTAACCATTCCAGCATCAACTCTATGCCCTTTTCGGTGCTTATAGCTGGTTTCCAACCTGTTATTTTAGAAATCTTCTTGTTATCGGCAATAAATACTTTCTGATCACTCTCACGCCACGGAATTTCCTGATAGTTCATTTTTATTCCAAGCTTTTGTTCAAGCAATTCAAAAAGTTCAAGCAGAGAAAGACTGTTTTCAATTCCGCCACCAATATTAAATGCTTTTCCATAAGCTCCCGCACAATCTGCTGCCGTAAAATACAGATTAACGACATCTGAGCAATGAAGCACATCACGAACCTGCTTTCCATTACCAGAAATTGTAAATGCTTCTTTTTGAGTACCATTTTTTATGTTCAAAGCCTGCTGACAGAACCAGCCTATCCAGCCTTGGTCATAAGTTGCGTGCTGATTTGAACCATACATTGACGAATGTCTGAACACAATTGTTTTCAAGCCATAAATTCTATAGAAATCCAAAAGATACTGATCTGCACAGCCTTTTGAACAACCATACGGAGAATGAAAATCAAGTGTTATTGATTCAGGGAAACCATTTGGATATTCTTTACAAACGTATCTTTTTCTCTGCTCTTCAAAATGAAGATATTCAAAATCCCCATATACCTTATTTGTTGACGAATAAAGAATCACGCTATTCGGAGAATACTTTCGCACAGAATCCAATAGATTAAAAGTTCCCAAAGCATTTGTTTCATAATCTAACCGAGGATTTGCAATGGAAGTTGTCATTGCAACCTGTCCAGCTAAATGGAAGATGCAGTCTGGTTTTACATCCTTTATAACAGTTTCAACATCATTCAAGTTTCTAATATCAAATGGATAATAAGTAAATTCACCGATTTTTCGCAACTGATTTAAATTATCCGCACTTCCATGACGATATAAATTATCAATAATAAAAAGCTCTTCACCTCGATGCAAAACTTCTAATGCTAAATTACTTCCAACAAACCCTGCACCACCAGTAATCAAGTATTTCATAATCAATAATCCTCCAAAATAAGTTTTATACCGTCAGAATATTCCACCTTTGGTTTCCATCCGAGCCTCTTTAGCGGCTCTACATTTTCTTCAACATCCATCTGTTCTCCCGCTCGATAAGGAACTGCCCCAAACAGAAGTTTTGTTGATGTTTTAGGATGAAGTTTTACATATTGTGTGTATAGATTTTCAACAAAATCGTGTACAGAAACCGTGTTCCCTGTTCCTATATCGAATTCAGAAAAAGTTGCTAAGTTTTTTCTTTTTTCTAAAATCAATAAATAAGCCGCAACAACATCAGAAATGTATAAAAAATCTCGTTTCTGAATACCAGATGTAAGCTTTATTTCATCTACATTATTTGAAAGCTGTTGCAAAATCCACGGTATAAACTTCTTTGAATCGTCTTCCCGACCATATATGTGCTCGAGTTTTAGATTAACGACCTGAATTTTATCAGACACAACTTTAAGCCATTCCACAAACTGCTTTTTAGAAAGAACATAGTTATTCAGATTCTTTGGTAGTAATGTATCCGTATTTATAAACGTCTCAACCTTATGACGGATGGCTGTTTCAAGCACCTGTATACCAAACATAAGGTTAGATTGCAGAATAGTTTCTACAGTTTCTCCATTTCGCCCATAACTACAAGCTGTGTGAATCACAGCTGTAATATGTTGTTCAGAAAACGCCTTGTCTATATCTTCAACATTATAAACTTTTATTTCTTCCAAAACATCTTTAATGCGATTTGTATCAGATGATTCTCTCTTCAAGGCAAGTGGCGTATATCCTTGTTTCAGAATTGCATGTGTTAAATGGCATCCAAGAAAACCTGTTGCTCCTGTTATAAGAATATTTTCGTTCATACAAAACCTATCAAGTGTGCAATTTTACGAATACATCTCAAAAAATAATCGAATGGTTTAAATATTCCATAAAGTATTTTAAGCCAATATGAAGTAAATCCAAAATGTCCATTCATAACGCAAAGAACTTTTCTGGTAATTCTTGTGCATGGTATAAACTTAAGACCAACACAGAATTCTTTTTTATATTCAAAAAAACATTTTTGTACTTTTTCGTTATTTTTATATTCATCTTTCAGCAAGCCGAACCACAAAGGGATAGAATTAAGATAAATATCAAATAATTTATTTGACCATGATTTATTGGCTAATTCTGCCGAAACAGACCACATATCATTCGACAATACTCTAATACTTAGCTTTTCAGAAAGAAAAACATCAAGAATATAATCCAGAACACATCCTGCATATAAATGATATGTTCCAATATATCTTTCTTTATTTTCAAGTCCTATTATTTTCGCAGCCTTAACAACAAGTGATGAAAAATGCATTGATCCTTTTTGACCAAGCATTCCGTAATCACAAAAGAAATCAAAAGGATTTTCATAACAAGATTGTAAATCAGCACCAAAACACGTTAGCGGTAGAATTACTAAATCTGGCGAATAAGTTGTTAAACAAGTTATTATTTTTTGTATACTACCGGGCTTAATGACATCATCATCACCAAGCCAATATACACCCCCCCCCACTCCTGCCAACTGCATAGCATACAACATATTTCTATCAATACCAACGTTTTCAAACTGACAAAAATAAGAGATACTATTTGGATATTTACTTTGAAACTCCTCTATGATGTCATGGGTGTTATCTGTACTACAATTATCTGAAATATAAATATGGATTCCAAATTCTACAGCATCATCAATAAAGGAATTTATACATCGTTTTAGTAATGATGCTCTATTATATGTAGGGATTGCTATTGAAAGTTTTTCCATTGCTATTAAACGCTTGCTTTAATCACCGTAGCCATTCTGTCAATCATCGCATCTGTCATGCCCGGATACACGCCGACCCAAAATGTGTCTTTCATGATCCTGTCCGTTACGGACAAGTCGCCGACAACACGGTATGCGTCCGTTCCCCGAATCTGGTCAAAACAGGGATGGCGGGTAAGGTTTCCTGCAAACAACGCCCGGGTCTGAATGTTTGCGGCTTCTATTTTTCTGACAAGTTCCGTTCTGTCCGTGCCTTCTTTACATGTAATCAAAAAGCCGAACCAGCTTGGATTGCTGTTTGCGACAGGTTCCGGCAAAATCAGTTTGTCCTGAACACATTCAAGAGCCGCATGAAGCCGGTCAAAATTATGGCGGCGGCGTTCCACGAACGAAGGAAATTTTTCAAGCTGCGCGCATCCAACGGCCGCCTGCATATCAGTTGCCTTCAGATTATATCCGAAATGGCTGTATGTATATTTATGGTCATACCCAAAAGGCAGCGTCCCATACTGCTTGTCAAAACGGTGCCTGCAAAGATTGTCAACGCCGCTGGGACAGATACAGTCCCTGCCCCAATCACGCATTGAACGGATAATTTTATGCAAAAGCGGATTGCACGTATACACTGCGCCGCCTTCGCCCATAGTCATGTGGTGCGGCGGATAGAAGCTTGAAGTTCCGATGTCTCCCACCGTGCCAGTCTTGCATGGCTTTCCGGCAATCATATATTCAGAACCGAGCGCGTCGCAGTTGTCCTCTATAAGCCACAGGTTATGCTTTGTACAGAAATCCTTCACCGCCTTCAAATCAAACGGATTGCCAAGCGTATGCGCAATCATTACCGCTTTTGTTTTCGGGCTTAACGCCGCCTCAAGCTGTGTCACGTCAATATTGTACTGGGGAATTGTCACGTCCACAAAAACGGGAACTGCGCCGTACTGCAAGACAGGAGTGACGGTTGTCGGAAAACCGCAGGCAACGGTAATCACTTCGTCCCCACGCTTAACCTGCCTGTCTTTCAGCAAAGGCGATGTCAAAGCCATGAACGCGCAAAGGTTTGCGGACGATCCCGAATTCACGAGCGAAACAAACGGAGTGCCGAGGTATTCGCCAAACTGCCTTTCAAACTGTTCTGTATACCGTCCGCTCGTGAGCCAAAATTCGAGCATAGAATCAGCGAGGTTCATCATTTCTTTTTCATCAAAAACCCGGCTCGCATAGCTGATTCTGTCGCCGTCCTTGTAGGCGGGTTTCTGCATAAATTTTGCGTAGTATGCCCTTACGCTCTCTAAAATTTCCTTATTCGCTTCTTCTTTCGTTTTTCCTTCAAACATAATTATCCCCCAAAATAGTCTTTAATCTGCCTGTCGGTAATTTCTGCGGCGGAAATTCCTGACCGCACGGCTTTTTCCCACTCAACAATGTTTTCAACCGCCTGCCTTATGCCCCATTGGGGATACCAGCCCAAAACTGATTTTGACTTTGAGCAGTCCAGTTTCAGAAAATTTGCCTCATGCGGCGCGTCCGCCTCGCTGACATTTTTCCATGCCGCTCCATTTTCCCATGTCTCGCAGAACAAAGTCGCGAGTTCCCCGGTTGTAACGCAGGACTCGTCATCCGGACCAAAGTTATAATTCCCCGCAAAAGCCTTATCTTCATATTGCTTTTGTGCGAGCATCAGATACCCCCTCAGGCATTCAAGGACATGCTGATAGGGGCGCGTTGAATGGGGATTTCTCAATATGATTTCCTTTTCCGCCTCCGTTGCGCGAATGCAGTCTGGAATAATTCGGTCTGTGGCATAATCCCCGCCGCCGATTACGTTTCCGCTACGGGCAGTGCTGATTGCCGACGAACCGGCTTCTGCAAAGAAAGCGTTTTTATAACTGTGTGTCACGAGTTCTGAACACGATTTTGAATTTGAATACGGGTCAAGTCCGCACAGTTCTTCATCTTCACGATACCCCCAAAACCATTCTTTATTTTTGTATACTTTGTCCGTCGTAATGTTTACGAATGATTTTACAGAAGAAACATGACGAATACTTTCAAGCACATTCACAGTCCCGATCACATTTGTTTCATACGTGCCAACAGGATCTTTGTAACTTGTCCTGACAATAGGCTGAGCCGCAAGATGCAGCACAATATCGGGCTTGGCATCCTTTACGGCCTCCACAAGTTTTTCGCGGTCACGAATATCACCGATAATTGACTTCATCTGCGATGCCGTGTTTGTCGCCGCAAAGAGACTCGGAGATGTCGGCGGCTCCAATGCATATCCCGTAACCTCCGCGCCGACAAGAATCAGGATACGGCTGAGCCACGTTCCTTTAAATCCTGTATGACCAGTAAGGAATACTTTTTTCCCTTTATAAAACGATAAATTCATAACTATTTCTGCTTGTTTTCAAAATGATTCCAAACATTCCACGGGGCTTTATTTGCCGCCCAAAGTTTATTCAAATCTTCTTTGTCTTTGAGCATATCCATCGGATGCCAAAAGCCTGCATGTTTGTAAGCATGAAGCTGACCGTCCTTTGCAAGGTTCTGCAACGGCTCTCGTTCCCACATCATGTTATCCGCCGTTTCCGGCAAGATATAATCAAGGGCTTTGTTTTCACAGACAAAAAAGCCTCCGTTGATCCATGCGTCGCTCGGTTTTTCCTGAAACTGCCTGATTGTCCCGTCTGACTGAATATCCAACGCCCCGAATCGTCCTTCCGGCTGAACGGCAGTAAGCGTAACTAGTTTTCCGGATTTTACATGCGAGTCAACAAGTTTCTCCATGTCAACGTCACTTACGCCGTCACCATAAGTGAGCATGAACGCTTCTTTCCCGATATAATTTTTTGCCCGGTAAATGCGACCCGCAGTAAGCGTATCAGGTCCGGTATAGAGCATGGTTACTTTCCACGGTTCG
>CAMWYL010000168.1 GCA_947178465.1 uncultured Lachnospiraceae bacterium
GTCCTGAAACGATTGCGCAGGCGGAGCGTCTGCTTGCGGATATGATAGACAATAGCTATTCTCTTGAGACCGACAGTGGGAAGGCCGATATGATAACCGGAAAGATTGTCGCGAATTATCAGTGGTCAGGGGATGCGGTGTATGCGATGGACCAGGCACAGGAGGATGACTTTTATCTGAAATTTGCCGTTCCGGAGGAATGTACTAATCTCTGGTTTGACGGTTGGGTAATGCTCAAGAACGGGATTGGCGGCGATGCGGAGAAGCAGCAGGCGGCGGAGGCCTTTGTGAACTTTGTGTCACGTTCCGACAATGCTGTCAGAAATATGTACTATATCGGCTATACCTCCTCCATAGCGGGAGGCACGGGAGATGATACCGTATTTGAATATCTGAATTGGTGTTACGGCGCTGAGGAGGGGGAATCGGATGTGATAGAATATCCGGTAGGATACTTCTTTACCGGGGATAATACGGATAAGACGTATTGTATCACGGCTTCCGCAGAGCAGGAAGACAGGCAGCTCTACGCGCAGTATCCTTCGTGGGAGGTTATTCAACGGAGTGCGGTCATGGAGTATTTTGATGCGGATACGAACAAAGCAATAAACAGAATGTGGATCAATGTGAGATGCTTTAATATTTCAGAGGTTCCTGTGGGCGTGTGGGTGCTGATATTGGCATTGGTGTTGGTCGCCCTGGGAGTCAATTGTTTCAGGAAAATGGGAAAACGCTGACGCATCGTATCAGATGGCAGAAGGAGGAAGACTATGTCACAGACAGAACAGAGCAGAATCAGGAATTTCTGCATTGTGGCGCATATCGACCACGGGAAATCCACGCTTGCAGACAGAATTATAGAAAAAACAGGACTTCTGACCAGCAGGGAAATGCAGGAGCAGGTGCTTGATAATATGGAGCTGGAACGGGAGCGCGGGATTACCATCAAGGCACAGACTGTCCGCACCGTGTATCAGGCGCAGGACGGACAGGAGTATATCTTTAATCTGATTGACACGCCGGGACATGTGGACTTTAATTATGAAGTAAGCCGTGCGTTGGCCGCGTGTGACGGTGCGATTCTTGTCGTCGACGCGGCGCAGGGCATTGAGGCTCAGACACTGGCGAATGTATATCTTGCGTTGGATCATGATTTGGATGTATTTCCGGTCATAAACAAGATAGACCTGCCGAGTGCACAACCCGAATGGGTGAAAAATGAGATTGAGGATGTTATCGGGATCGAAGCGCAGGACGCGCCACTGATTTCCGCAAAGAACGGTATCGGTATTGAGGAAGTTTTGGAAGCGATTGTGCACAAGATTCCCGCACCCAAGGGGAATATCGACAATCCCCTGCAGGCGTTGATATTTGACTCGGTTTACGATTCCTACAAGGGCGTGATTGTATTCTGTCGTGTTATGGAGGGGCGGGTTGCCAAGGGGACGAAGATAAAAATGATGGCGACCGGCGCGACTGCGGAAGTGGTTGAGGTCGGATATTTCGGAGCAGGTCAGTTTATTCCCTGTGAGGAGCTTTCCGCGGGAATGGTAGGGTATCTGACCGCCTCCATCAAGAATGTGAAGGATACGGCGGTGGGAGATACTGTGACGGATGCGGAGCATCCCTGTGAGAAGCCGCTGCCCGGCTACAAGAGGGTACAGTCCATGGTATACTGCGGGCTTTATCCTACGGATGGAGCAAAATATCCCGACCTGCGGGATGCGCTGGAGAAGCTTCAGTTAAACGACGCCTCGCTGTTCTATGAGCCGGAGACTTCGATTGCGTTGGGCTTTGGCTTCCGATGCGGATTTTTGGGACTTTTGCATTTGGAAATCATACAGGAGCGTCTGGAGCGCGAGTACAATCTTGACCTTGTTACGACCGCCCCGGGTGTTATCTATAAGGTCTATAAGACCAATGGGGAGGTTGTTGAATTGACAAACCCTTCCAATCTGCCGGACCCTTCGGAAATTGACCATATGGAGGAGCCGATTGTCAGTGCCGAAATCATGGTGACGACGGAGTTTATCGGTTCCATTATGGAGCTTTGTCAGGAGCGGCGTGGCCGTTATCTGGGAATGGAATATGTGGAAGGGACAAGAGCCCTGTTGAAATATGAGCTTCCGCTCAATGAGATTATTTATGACTTCTTTGACGCGTTGAAATCGCGTTCAAGGGGCTATGCTTCCTTTGATTATGACTTGAAGGATTACGAGCTTGCGGAGCTTGTAAAGCTGGATATTCTCATCAACCGTGAGGAGGTGGACGCGCTGTCCTTTATCGTGCATAAGGATTCCGCCTATGAGCGCGGCAGAAAGATGTGCGAAAAGCTCAAGGATGAGATCCCGCGGCATTTATTTGAAATCCCCATACAGGCGGCTGTCGGTGGGAAGATTATTGCGAGGGAGACGGTAAAGGCAATGCGCAAGGATGTCCTTGCAAAGTGCTATGGCGGCGATATCACGCGGAAGAAGAAGCTGCTGGAGAAGCAGAAGGAGGGCAAGAAGCGCATGCGCCAGATTGGCAATGTCGAGATTCCACAGAAGGCGTTTATGGCAGTGCTGAAGCTGGACAATGAATAAAAAGAATTCTATGAAGCTGGGGATATATGTCCACATTCCGTTCTGTGTACGGAAATGTGTTTATTGTGATTTCCTGTCTGCGCCTGCCGGAAACGATATGCGGCAGGCGTATTTGGAAGCTTTGAAAAAAGAGCTTGCGTGCGAAGCGGAGAACTACAGGGGATATGAGGCGGATACCGTATTCTTCGGCGGGGGGACGCCCTCCCTTCTTGAGGCGCGGGAGCTTACGGACTGCCTGGAGCAGCTTCGGACGCATTATCGGATTGCGCGGGATGCGGAGATGACTCTTGAGGTCAATCCCAAAACCGTAACGCAGGAGAAGCTTGTGCAGCTTCGGGCAGCGGGAATAAACCGCCTGAGCATCGGCTTGCAGTCAGCGGAGGATGAGGAGCTGCGTCTGCTTGGGCGTATCCATACCTATGCGGACTTCCTGCAGACCTATGAGTGGGCGCGGGCGGCGGGCTTTGACAACATCAACATTGACCTGATATCGGGGATTCCGGGGCAGACGACTGCGGCATGGCAGGAGACTTTGGAAAAGGTTTTGCGCCTGCGTCCCGAACACATCTCGGCATACAGTCTGATTGTCGAGGAGGGAACGCCACTGTATGAGCATTTGGAGGAGTATCCCAAGCTTCCGGATGAGGAATGTGACCGTCAGATGTACCGGGAGACCAAACAGTTGCTTGAAGAGCAGGGGTATGAGCGTTATGAGATATCCAATTATGCGCGGGAGGGCTTTGCGTGCAGGCACAACAGGATTTATTGGCAGCGGGGGCGACACCATACCTCGGATTATGTGGGTTTCGGACTCGGCGCCACGTCCATGGTCGGGTGTTTGCGATGGAAGAATACGGCGGATATGAAGCGGTACCTGTCTCTGTGCCATGCGGGCGACATCGACGCGCTGAAGGAGGAGCGGGAGACGCTTTCCGAGAGGGATTGCATGGCGGAATTTATGCTGCTCGGACTTCGGATGACTTGTGGTGTATCAGCAAAGGAGTTCTACGATACCTTTCGGATGAAGGTGGAGGCGGTTTACGGTGATGTGCTCAAAAAGTATGAGAAATACGGGCTTCTTGCACGGGACAGAGACTGGATTTATCTTACGGATGCGGGAATTGACGTGAGTAATGTGGTGTTGGCGGATTTTTTGTAAACGGTTGTATCTTGGGCGAATATTGTCTGTAATGGTACTGGGAGTTTTCTCTTCCCCCTTTGCGGTATTCATCACTAAAGATGACAAAAATTATGTAGAGCCCGATATATCCGTTATCTGCGACAAAAGCAAGATTACGGATAAAGGCTGTAATGGCGCTCTGGATTGGGTAATTGAGATTGTCTCGCCAAGCAGCAAGGCGATGGATTACTTTACAAAATTATTCAAATATGGGACAGCCGGGGTTCGGGAATATTGGATTGTGGACCCCTCCAAGGAGCAGGTCATCGCATACAGATTTGAGCAGGAAACAATGGAAGAATATTCTTTTTGGGAAGCCGTTCCGGTCTGTATATATGAGGGGCTTTCAATAAAAGTACAGTAATAATAGGATATTTAGATGGAGAAATTGACGGATTAGGGTTTCCTCATGGAAGATATTGTGTTATAATACAAATATCTTCTATAAACGAGGCATATATTGTGTATGTCTTAGCCGGCGAAGGATACAGACCAAAGAGGAGCTTATACAAAATGAATCATACATCATTATCAAATTTTCTCAACAACACGGAGGATATTATTTATAATATTGTGAACAATAAGGAATTTACGACCGTGGATACCAAAGAGGGCAATGTCGTTATTATGACGGAGCAGCAGTATAAGTCCATTGCAAGATTTATCCGCAGTAAGAGGAACAATCCGGAAACATAAGATATGCAGCAGAATCATCGGCGTAACCGGTGATTTTGTTTTTTGCGCTCAGATCTGTTTGAGCTGCCGAAGGCGGCATGGGGGGATTAATATGAAGAGAATAGAAGAAATCATTTTGGATGAGAGCAATATCGGACTGGATTTTGCCGTACATATTCAAAACAAGAAGGAACTGGATGATTTCATTGAAGTATTGACAAAGCTGGGATTTGAGATTCAGTTTTCTTTGGAATATGATGATTTGCGCAGTTGGATGGAAAATATTGGCAGAGAGGACGATTACGATACCTGCTTTAGAATAAGGAATCGGGAGGACGACAGATGCGTAGCGTATAACCCTTCCATAGAACATTGGAGAAAATATTGCAATGACATTCTTGAGATTCGCGATGGAAAATTGGAACACAACGAGGGTGTGTACGATTTGAATTCCGCTCAAACAGAGGCTCAAAAGCTTTGGAATGAAATGCAGGAAAATGAGGAAATCGTCATGGAATTGTTTGGCTTCAAAAAGGGTATAACGAAAGAAGAAATCGTGCACCGGCTTTTGAACCGCTTGTAGAATAATTTGCTTCACGCGGATGAAATGAGGAGGGAAACGCATATGAGCAGAAGCTATAAACGGGTCCCTTGCTGTAAGGATCATAACAAGGGCGCGAAACAATATGCCAACAGATATGTGCGGAGAAAATATTTGGAGGTTCCATCCGGAAAGGCATATAAAAAGCTGTTTAGCTCTTGGGATATCTGTGATTATAAATTTTTATATTCCTTTTGCGATTACAAGAATAATTTTGAGATGTACAGCCATATTCATCATAAAAAATACTCGGACAGGGAATTGTACAAAAGGTGGTATAAATACTATAAAATGAAATAGGCAAAAGAGGGAATAAAGAGCTGTTGGAGCGGGTAAAGGTGCCCTTTCCCGGTTGCGATATTGCTATTTGGGAGTGGAAAATTATGAGTGAATGTATAATTTGTAAAGGGTATAAACCAAACAGTTTAAAATTTGGAATAGTTACTGTTGAGGCGGATGATTTTTTGCGAGAGCAAGCTTCTAAGATATGGAAAGACATGGATGATATTTGGACGGTTAAAATAAACGGAAAAGATATAGACGATTATTTAACAAAAGCGCAAGGTGAGATGAATGAGGGAATTGCTTTTGAAAAAACAGATTTTTATTTAATTATGAGCGAACTGTTGAAAAATGAGGTTAAAATTGCAATGTGGTATGACACATATTGTGAGGACTTACCTTTATGTGGAAGTAAAGAAGAGGTACTGAATGCATGTTACGAAGGAATAGCAGATATTTCGGGAATGTGTGAAGTATATTTTGTGATGAATTAACAGATTAATGCAAAAGGGAGGCAGACTGCCTCCCTCGTTCGTTCCCTGTTCTTAAAGCGGTTCCCGCCCTATTAATCATACCATGGGCGTTTCCCATGCCACGGAATACGGACCGTCAGGCAGTGCGGAAAAATGCTGTTGCAATCTTCAGACGCATTTTGCCCTGATAGGAAGAGCTTAACCCTGTCCCCGGAATATGCAGGGAGAGGTAGGGCGGCTGGTCTGTTGGTTGTCAGGCATTGGCGGAGGATGTTGATATTTTCTTATGAGGGAATGGACATGCAGGGGAAATCTGCATGGATGCAGATTTAGGTGACAACGAGACATGGATGTCGAGTGTCGCCGACCCGATATCTTTTGGAATGATTTCCTTCCCTCATTAGAAAATTCACATCCGTAGTCCCTGCCTGACAACCAACAGACCAACTGCTCGCAACCCTCGTCTGTTTTTCCCCTCTATTTGAAGGAAAATCCACGATTCTCATTTTGTGTCGTGTTCTTTTTTACCCTCAAATGCTATGCTTAACACGAAAGGGGTAGCGTGGAAAGAACTTCTAAGCATCGCAGAGCGATGCTTAGAAGTTCTAAGTTCCACACTGAAGAACGCCTAAAATACGGCGTTCTTCCCATTGATGATTTGTGCCACCAAAGGTGGCATGGGAGTTAGTGCGAAAATACATCTAAGGAAGCGCTGATTAAATCAGCACTTCCCTAAAGCAGTAAAAAACACTGCCTAAGATATATTAAGTTTCACACCGGAAAAACGCAAAAGACAACGTTATTCATTTCTATTTGAGCCGCCGAAGGCGGCAGGGGGATTAATATGGATCAAAAGAAAATCGGACAATTTATCAAAGAGCTTCGCAAAGAGAAACAACTGACGCAGGAACAGTTAGCGGAAATCCTGGGCGTGACAAACCGCAGCATCTCCCGCTGGGAGAACGGCGTCAACATGCCGGACTTTGACCTGGTAATTGAGCTTGCAAACTATTTTGATGTCAGCATTGAAGAATTATTGGATGGGGAAAGGAAGACGGATATGATTGATAAGAAATCAGAAGAAGTATTATTAAAGGTAGCGGATTATAACAGCAGTGATAAAATGGTTTTTTCCAAGAGAATGCATTGGGGATTTCTCGCTGCCATTGCCGCGTTTGCCGTATATGCAGTCATAGAGATGCAGGGCTTGGCGGCAACAGGCGTATACGAGAATATAG
>CAMWYL010000169.1 GCA_947178465.1 uncultured Lachnospiraceae bacterium
CTGTCCCACTATATAGATTGCCACCCCCGTAAAGAAGGGGGCCACGGCAAAGGGCGTATGCATAATATAAGACGACTCTCCCGTCCGCCGGGACGCAAGCGTTCCCAAAATACACGCAAGGATAAAGGCACAGACTCCCGCAATATATAACAGGCTTTTCTTTCTGATTGAAACATCACCTTCCCAATGATGAAGATAGTGCCCCAGAATGAAGTAGCCAAGATATCCGCCGAACAGGTAAAAATCATTGGACGCAAAAAAGTCCACAAACAGATATTTGAATTTGAATTCATACTGAAATAAGGTAGGAAACAGAAGCTCGACAATCAAGAAAATACACAGAAAATACCTGCACACCTTCTTATCCGCAACCCCTTTTTTGATAATCGGCACTGCCATATAAACAATCGCTATCATAGGCAGAAACCACAGGTGATAATATCCCCTCTGCTGCACAAGCGCAAGTATAATCTCATTCTTGATATTCGTGAATGTAAAGTCTTTTCCCGTCTCAAACATAAGAACAATCTGATAAATCGCTTTCCAGATATAATAAATCATAAAAAACCGAAGCGTTTTATGCAGCAGCAACTCCTGAATGCCTGTTTCTTTATCCGGATTCAAAGCAAGCGCACCGCTTATCATCACAAAGAGTGCCACCCCCGAAAAAGCAAGGCAGTTAAGGGCATTCGCAATAACGTACTTCCCATCTGCAACCGGCAAATCTTCCATCCGCCAGGCCGACACATGTACCATAATAACAAAAAGTCCTGAAATAATCCGCAGCAAATCAAGATATGCGATATGTGCTTTACATAAATCGTTTCTGCCCATTTTTATTATAATCCTCTGTTATCACCAGGTCCATAAGTTTGAGCCATGTTCCAATGCATTTATTATAACCTTATAACAGAGGATTTATCCTTGTCAGACACAAAACAGCCGATATCCCCGGCTATTTGAACGAAGATTTGGCCTCCTCCGGCGGATACTGCTCCACATCCGAAAGGAGCTTCCGCCACGCGTCCTCGTGCTCCACATAGTACAGCGGGCAGAGCTTACCGCCACAGTCATAATGGCGCAAAATATCCTGCGCGTCCAAATCATACTGATCTGTCAGCGATGCCAGCAGCCAGATCAGGGAATCGTAAGTCTCCTGCGTAAACGCACCGTCCTCGCTGATATAACAGCACTCTATGGAAATCGAATCATTGTTTCTGCCGATGACGGCATACGCTTCCTCCTCAAGAGGGATGCACTGTATAATTTCCCCATCATAGCCGATAATGAAATGCGCGCTGGCCGCCCGCTCATGGGTCTGCGCAAGATTCTCAAAATAGCTTCGGTTCTGCACCGCCGAAGTCTTCGGGTTTGCTGTATAGTGCACAAATATATTATTGACCGCGGATAGCTCCGTCCCGGGGCGGTTGTATTCGCTGATGCTGAGAAAATCCTCCCGAATCCTTGAAGCCGGCTCTTCCTCTCCCGCCATGAGAGACACATCAGATACCGCCTTCGCCCCTTCACCCTCCTTTTGGTTCCAAGCCGGCATATGAAGCTTCTCATAATAAGACTTCCCTCCCAGAAAAATACCCACAATCAGTACCATCATAAACAGCTTCTTCAAACGACGGTACAGCCGCACACGGCGACGACTCGTCTGCTGCTTCTTCGATACACCTCTCCGTCTGTCTGCCGGTCGCCTCTGACCCTGAAGCCTCCTTGAGTCTGGCACACCATAACCTGATGGCGAATATGCTGATACCCTCCTCTGACTCTGCATACCACATCCTGACGGATACGCCGCCTGTCTTCTCTGACCCTGCATATTTCGCTCCGGCAGATTCACCAATATTTCCCGCCGCCCCTGTGCACTCCGTCCTTGTGGATTTGCTGATGCCCTCCTCCGTCTTGACATTTTACGCTCCGGCAGATTTACCAATATTTCCCGCCGACCTTGCGTACCCTGTCTCTGTGGATTCGCTGATACCCTTCTCCCACTTGTCCTACTGCTTCCCTGTACGGCGCAATTCTGTCGCACACCCCGCATATTTGCGCCCTTCAAAGTTCCCGTCATTTGCCACAGTTCCAATTCCTGCTTCTGCTGTGCATTATTCCTCATAGTATTTCTCCTGCTGCCAACACTCTTCTCCTGTATTATCCGATCCTTAAAATTCTGAAAGATGCCCTTGCCTTTTTCCATGGAACAAAAAACTCCGAATCAGCTTCGCTTCCTAAGCCTGCCCTATAATATATCAGACGTTTCACAAAGGGAAAAAGTTGCAAAAATTACAAAAATTTATAAATTCAGAAAATTATACCATCCCGGGCTCTAAATATTCTCTAAAAAACCGGAACAGAATTGCCTCCACTATACTGTGACTGACATTACCGGGCAGACCCTATGCGCTCCTGCAAAAAAGCGGAAGGTCGCACAAAAATATCAGGCAGCTCTCAAAGCTGAGGGCTGCCTGTCATGATTTTATATACCTGTTCCATAATTCTCTATTCTTCATACCATACACTCGGCTGCCATAATCTGACAATGGTTTCATTTTTTCTGGAAAGCGAATCCATATACAACCGTTTTCCCTTCTCTGTGTTCGCAGTCAGTACATAGCGGAAATTCCTTACCGTATGTATGCCGTATGATGCAGGAGCCAGCTTCCGTCGCTTCTCAACTGTGCTTCGACGCTGATATTGCAGCTGTTCTTATGCTTCTCTACAAGATACCGCTCAATAAATCCCTCCTGAACATCTCCATACGCATATGCGTTGTAGACATCATCCCACATCTTCTCATCCAATACGATTACATCAAAGCTTATCGTATTTGAATTCGTTGCCATCATCGCCTCAAAACATGTAAGGTAGTAATCCTCAAGCTTATACAGATATCCGTTATCACCGCCGCCACGAACTGTCTGCACCGTAATCTGCTGATTGTTCACTGTCGCGCTTGGAGGCGTCGTCGTTGAGGTTGACGGTGTTGTGGAGGTCGAAGGTACCGTTGTTGATGGTGTTGTGGACGGTGTCGTTGTCGTTGAGGTCGACGGCGTTGTTGCCGTTGATGGTGTTGTGGACGACGCTGTCGGATTGACCTCTAAACCACTGTATTTATTACCGTTACACGGCGGCAGATACACGGACAAATCCTTTCTCACATGATTGCCCGCGTAATCCGCATCGGAGCAGTTAAAGTAATCATAGGTATTCGGATTCGTGTCATCCCATGTGGTATCCACATTATAATAGCCATCGTCAAGCTTCACAATATTCCACGCATGGTTCTCCCCCGCAAAGCCGGTCACATAATAGCATGGAATATCCAACTGCTGCATTACATATTGATAGGCGCGCGCATATCCCGCGCATACCGTTCGTCCATACACAAGCGCGCTGTACGCACTCTGGTTCATCGGCGCATTCGCGTCATATTTCACACGACTGATCAGCTCGTCATGCACCTTTCTTTCCTTTTCATAATCAGTATAAAGTCCGTAGGTGCTGTCCTTAATCAGCTTCGCGGCCGCCTCAAACTCACTCTTTGCCTTGTCGAGGTCATTCGACGTCGCATTAAAGGATAATTTAATCTCTGCAATCTCCCCCAACGGCGCGTACTTATACCGATACGCGGTATTCAGCCAGAACAGCTCCGGATGGTCGTTTACCACAGCCGTAAAAGCATTCTTCAGATCATTTGACACGATTGACTTTACCGGAGAAAAATTATCGATCAATGCGTCCGCATTGGCATAAATCTGCTTATACAACGCCTGCTGCGTAGCATTCAACATATAATAATACGGATAAATCCGCTCCTCAAAAGTCAGCCGTTCTCCCGTCCTTCCCTTGCTGAGGGTAGATAAAATCTCATCCGCCTGCTTCTGTGTGATTTCCGTTCCGGTAGCCTTTACCGGAATATATCCGTTCAGACTTGCTACTTTACTTGGTATTTCAAGTGTTTCCTCATCCTCCGCTGCCTGTGCAACCGGAAGCACATCTGTTGTCGCAGTCGTGCTGACCAGACGCGGGTTCGGCCCCATACCCATCATGGATAAAGCCGCCATGGTATTCACCTTATCCAATGACGAGCTTTGTGTCGAAGTGTTCCCTGTCGGAGCAGTCTCTCCGGAAGCGGTTCCCGTCGGATTAACGCCCGTCACGGAAATATTGTTCGGCGTACTCTTACCGGAATCCGCCTGCAGGCCGTTGCCGATTTTGGAGGCCAGCCCCGGATTATAGTGGCAGATTGCGACAAAAAGAAGTATAAGTGCCAACAATCCCCCAATCCCATACAGCAATTTTTGCACTATCCGCATACCGGCTCCTCCTCGCTTCCCATACTTCCGTAATTCTACGGCATTTCTCAAGTTCCTTAGTGAATATTATTATAAAACTTTTTATTTCGCCTGTCAATGTAATGAACGCTCAATCCAAAGCAGCACATCCGCGTAAACCTTATCTCTGTCAAGTTCATTGAGAATTTCATGCCGGTCGTCCGGATAGATTCGGATGTTCACCTTCTTTATCCCGGCCTCCTTGTATGCCGCGTAAACCGCCTTCACACTTTTTCCGTAATTCCCCACCGGGTCAGCTTCCCCCGCAATAAACAGAATCGGCAGCGTCTTGGGAATCCGCTCCACATTCCTCTTATTCTGGATAAAGTCCAGCACATCAAACAGTGTTCGGTATCCGTTTACCGTAAAGTCAAAATTACAATATTTGTTCCCGATGCAGAAATCAACAATCGCCTCATCTCTTGTGAGCCAATCGCTCTGCGTCCTCGGATTCGGAATCCGATTCTGATAGGTGCCGAAGGCGTTCCATTTCAGGAGCTTCGTGCGAAACCGGTCACCAAAGACCAGCTTCATCGCGCCGGACACGGCCTTTCCCGCAAGCAGCACGCTTTTTTTCTGGCTTCCCGTGCCGCATATGATTGCGCCCGTCAGCTCGTTTCCATAAGTCATCAGGTATCTTCTGGCCATGAAGGATCCCATACTGTGTCCCAATAAGAAATACGGAACATCCGGATATCTCTTTTTCGCGGCTCTTGTCACCCGATAAAGATCTGCCACAACGGTCGCGCTCATGTTCCTTGGGCAGAAGTATCCCAAATCTTCGTCGCAGCCGGCCGTCTGTCCGTGTCCGAGATGGTCATTTCCCACCACTGCAAAGCCGTGCTTATTCAAAAACAGGGCAAAGTCCTCATAGCGCTCTATCATCTCCACCATACCATGTGAGATCTGCACCACTGCGCGTATTTCCGTTTCCGGCTCCCACACTACCACATTCAATTGGTGTACACCGTCTCTTGAAGGTAATTTTAAGTATCTCTTTGCCATAGCTGCTCTGTTCCCCTTTCCGCCTCTAACTTCTCATTAAATATCTTCGACATCCGTATAATAATCAGTAAACTTATTTTACTGCAATAAACCTGATTTTTCAAACCAATCCGGATGTAATTCCCGCATCATCCGATATTTCGGAATATTGCACAAAACCACGCGCTTCTCTTTAGCAGTTCTGCTCTTTTTAAATTGCGGATAATTTTTAATAATCGCCCTTATTTTTTAATTTTTATGTACAAAGAAATATTTTTTATGGTATCATTATCATATATTCTAATTGACTCGGAGGTGTATTTATGTTTAAGTTGTCAACCCCATCCCTAAAGCCGGGTATGATAATATATGAGGATATCTATTCTCCTGCAAAAGAGTTGCTTTTTAAAGCCAATTCCTCCATAACAGCGGAACGAATCCAAGCCTTAAACGAAAACAATATTGAGGAGGTTGCGCTCTGTGAGCCGCATGAAATTGATATGCCGCGTTACAAGCATCTTCATGGGCATCCTCATTTTCAGCGTTTTAATGATGCCTATACGGTGTCTATTACCTCATTTGTCAAGATCATGCGGGTTCTCGATACCGGTCTTGAATTAAATCTGAACAAACTGTTGTCCCTGCGCGATGACATCATAGGTTCGGTAATGAACGGCGAGCAGCTTATTGATTATCTGTACAATCTTATGCCGAATGAGAATGAAATTACATACAACCACTGTTTTAATTGCGGACTTTTATGCTATGTTATAGGAAAATGGCTTGAAATGAATGATGAGGATTTGGATACGCTCACGATTTGCGGCTTCTTATTTGACATCGGCAAGACGAAGATATCCGATGAACTTCTGTGGAAGCCCGACAAGCTGACACCGGAGGAGTTTATCCAGATGCAGCATCATATCCACTTGGGATATGAGCTTCTGAAGAACCGGTCGCTTCCCCCGCATGTCATCAGTACGCTGATCATGCACCATGAACGCTGTGACGGCAGCGGGTATCCTGCCAGATTAAAGACCGAGCGCATTGACCCGTATGCGCTGATCTGTGCGATCGTCGACACCTACGAGGCAATGACGCATCCCCGCGCACAGAGGCTTGCGCTTACCCCGTTCCAGGCAATTCGCGTGTTTGAGAAGCAGGGTGAAGAGAAATATGGGGCAAACCTTACACCCATCCTTACGCACCTTGCCAATATTTATACGGAACGGCGCGTCTGCCTCACCGGAAATATTCAGGGCCGAATAACGGAAATCCATGAGGATGCCCTGTCAAGCCCGACCGTCTTCACCGGAAACGTTTACCACGACCTGCGCACGATGCCCGACACGGAAATTATACGGATGTTATAATCCTTCTCAAATGACATACATTGTAATAAATTTCCGTATTGTAAAAACCGCAAGCCTGACGGCCTGCGGTTTTTTATTCCTTTTTCTCAAAAATCTCAGATAGCTTATCCTCAATTTCCTCCGTTGAAAGTCCCTTCGCATTCTCAAGGACTTCATTCACGGCGGCCTTTGCCTCGTTCAAGGCTTCCTCATCCAACTCATAATTATCAATATAGCCGCGCAGAGACTCCTCAATCTGCGTCTGCGCCTCCTTACTGATTCCCAGCGTATCGCTCAGATCACCGTTCTCAAAGAATGCCAGCTCCATGGGCACCTGGGTGTCTCTCTCATG
>CAMWYL010000170.1 GCA_947178465.1 uncultured Lachnospiraceae bacterium
GTGAACAGGCTGGACGGGGATTATGCTTATCTTCAGAAGGAGGATGAGACGGACGGCGAGCTCAAATGTGTGGCGCGGGCGCTTCTGCCCGCGGAGATTACAGAGGGCGCCCGGCTTGTATATGAAATGATGGAGTATAGTGTGAGAAACACTTCTGAAGACGTTTCGCCATAAGGTGGAACGTCTTTCCGATTTTGGAGGCAGGATGTATCAGATTGTGTTGTGTGACGACGAGAAAGAGATTTTGGAAGAGCTGTGCAAAAAGGTCCGGAACTGCTTTGACGGGAACAATCTGCCGGCGGAATATACCTGCATTGCGGATGCGAGGGAATTGATGGAACGGATACGGCGTGAGCGAATCGATGTGCTGTTTTTGGACATTGACATGCCATATTACAGCGGAATGGATATTGCGGGATATATCAATGAACAGGGCCGGAATACGCTTCTGATTTTTGTGACAAGCCATGACGCGCTGGTTTATGAGACCTTTGCGTACCGTCCGTTTGGCTTTATCCGCAAGGCACACATGGAGGAGTTTGAGGCACTGGGCAAACGGGTCTGCCGGGAATTGCTTGAGAATAAGCAGGAGCTGGTGCTTCGCAAGGGACAGGAGCTTATCAGGATATTGCTGAAGGATATTATCTATATGGAGGCAGAGGGCAATTATCTCCTGATCAGGCTGCATCCGGAGACGTCTCTTGCGCAGGACAGCACGCCCGAAACGGGTGAGGAGGATGGGATGCTGCGCATCCGGGAAACGATGACGAATATCGAAGCCGCGCTTGGCGGCAAGGGCTTTATCCGGTGCCATAAGGGATATTTGGTGAATGCGGCGTATATGGAACGCTTAAAGAGCACGGAGGCATTATTGCGGGCAGGGAAGGAGAGCTGGCGGATACCCATAGGGAGAAGCTACGAGAAAGAGGTGCAGAAAAAGGTTCTGGAGCTGCTGCGTGTGTAAGCGGAAAAGGAGAGAAGAATGAATACACCTATGGGAATAATCACGTTGGCATTGCTGTTGTCGGAGGGAATCGCACTGCTATACCTGGTGAATAAAAGGAAAAAAGAACAGGTACAATATGAGGAGCAGGATAAGCTGCTTACGCAGTATGTGGCGGCAAATCTGGACATGGAAAAGGAATTATCGGATATTACGCATGCGTATGACAGACAGCAGGAGATGGCGGCGGAGCTTCAAAGAATACAGCAGCAAATCCGGCTGTTGAAGCATGACATGAAGAATCACACGCTGGTAATCCTTTCCTATCTTGAGGCAGACAAGCCCGAGGAGGCCAAGCGGTACGCGGGGGAGATTCTGGACAAGCTGAATCGGATGTATACATATGTCAATGTCGGGAACTCCCTGTTAAGCTATATTATCAACAGCAAGCTTTCGGAGGCCAAGGAGTTGGGCATAGAGCTTAAGGCCGAGATAGAGAATCTGCCCTTTTCGTATATGGATAGTGTGGACTTTTCGGCACTGCTCAACAATATGCTGGATAATGCGATTCGCGGCGCGGTGGATTCGGCAGATAAAAGGCTTGAGGTCAATATTGCCGCGCGCAAGGGCTTTGATGTCATAACAGTTAAGAACAGCATTGACGCGTCCGTTTTGGAGAAGAATCCCACGTTAATGTCCTCCAAGGAAGAGCCGGGGCATGGGTATGGACTGCGGCAGATGAAAGCGGTTGCGGAGAAATACGGGGGAGCGATTGATATTTATGAGAAGAACGGACTGTTTGTTGTGAGCGCGCTAATGGCGGCTGAATGAGCCGGCGCGTCGTTTGTCCCTGCATAGGGGCGGTTTATCCCACATTGGTTGACGTGTGGGATTTTTTCGTGTTATAAGAATGGGGAACAGGTGGTGAAAGCCTTGATTGTGTTAAAAAACGTATGCAAGACGCTCGCGGGGAAGGAAGTGCTAAAGGACGTATCCTTTCATATAGCTCACAATGAAAGCGTGGGAATCATCGGACTAAACGGCGCGGGAAAAACGATGCTGCTGGATACCATGGCAGGAATGATAAAGCCTGATTCCGGATTTATCAGAATCAACGGACAGGAAAGCCTGATCGGGGAGAGTCGGTTTTGCAGGGATTTGACGTATGTGTCGGGGACAAGGACGCAGCTGTGGGAGTCGGTTCGGGTTCAGGCGTCCTTTGACAGCTGCATTGAAATGTATCAGACGGACAAAAGGACGGCAGCAGCCCGTCTTGCGAAGCTGACGCGGATTTTTGCGATTGAGGAGTTCTTAAAGCAGGAACCGCGCAGTCTGTCGTTAGGGGAAAGGATGCGGTGCGAGCTGGTATATGCTTTTCTTCCGGCGCCGCCGCTCATTATGCTTGATGAGGTGCTGCTTGGGCTGGATGTTTCCGTAAGGCATAAGATTTTGCGGTATCTTGAGGCATATAAGCGCGAGAAGCGTTCGACAATTCTCTACACAAGCAACTGTCTTTCAGAGGTGGAGCTGTTGTGCGACAGGGTGCTGCTGATTGACGCGGGAAGGATTATCTTTGACGGGAACACCCGGCATATCATGGAAATCATTTCGCCGCTTTACCGAATGGAGGTGCGGACGGCCTCGCCGCTTCCTGATTTTGAGGATTTGCCGTTGGAGCGGTACTGCATCGACGGGGAACGGATAACCATTGAATATGATAAACAGAAGCTGGAGACAGCACAGCTTTTGCGGTATCTTATGGAACGGTGCGAGATAAAGAATGTGCGGTTGTTTGAGCCGGATTTGGAGGAAGCAATCAGGAAAATTTACGGGGGAAACGGATGGAAACGATAATTGCGGTTGAGGGAATCAGGAAATACTATAAGGTTGCGAAGCGGGATAGGGGGATGCGCGCGGCGATAGGACAGCTTTTTAACAGAAAGTATGAGGTGAAGAAGGCGGTTGACGATATCAGCTTTATGATAGGGCGGGGTGAAATCGTCGGCTTCATAGGTCCCAACGGCGCGGGGAAATCCACGACGATTAAGATGTTGTCGGGAATTCTGTATCCGGACGCGGGAAGCGTGGAGATTGACGGATTTGTCCCATATAAACAGCGAAAGCAGTATGTGAAGAATATCGGTGTTGTGTTTGGACAGAAGTCACAGTTGAATTGGGATTTGCCCCTGATCGAGAGCTTTGAGCTGATGAAATTCATTTACAAAATCCCGCAGGAACAGTATGAGGAGAATTTAAAGCTGTTCTCGGAGCTTCTGGATATGGAGCCGTTTCTCAGACAGCCGGTGCGGCAGCTCTCATTGGGACAGAGAATGCGGGGAGACATTGTCGCGGCACTTCTGCATTCGCCGGAGCTTGTATTTCTGGATGAGCCGACAATCGGCTTGGATGTGGTGGCGAAGGAGAAGATACGGGAGTTTATCCGATATATGAATAAAACCCGCAAGACAACCATTATTTTTACGACACATGACATGCAGGATATTGAAAAGGTCTGTGACCGCCTGATTATCATTGATAAGGGCAAAAAGATTTACGACGGGAGCATTGACGAGATTAAAAACAAATACACAAATTTTAAAACGATTGAGATTCTGCTGGAAAACGGCGGGAAGGAGACGGAGACCTTTGATATCCGTGTAACGCCCATGAATTCGGTTTTGCAAAAGCTTTTCGCGGAGAAGCACATTAAGGATATCTCTATCTGCGAGCCGGAGATTGACGGAATCATCCGTGACATTTACGAGGGAAGGCTTCTGCTTGACAGTCCGGCCATGGAGGGAACAGGCGTATGAGAGCATATGTGGAGATTGCCGTTAAAAAATTTCAGGATAAAATGGCGTACCGGTTGGATTTTTTTATGGGGATTGTCAACACGGCGATTACAATCGTGGTTTATTTGTGCATTTATCGGGCCCTATACGGAAATTCAGTGGAGGTCGACGGGATAACCTATCAGATGGTGGCGACGAATTTTGTGATTACGCTGGGGTTGTCGAATGCCTTTGGCTACAATGAAATGTTTCTACAGGACAAGGTTCGGGACGGGAGTATAACAAATGAACTGCTCAAGCCGGTCAGCTTTATATTCCGCCTGCTGGCGGAGAATGTCGGAGAGGGCGCGTTTAAGCTGATCTTTCACTTTCTGCCGGCACTTCTTTTTACGATGGTGCATACGAGGCTGTGTCCGCCGCAAAGCGCGCTCCATTTGCTGATTATGTTTGGCAGTGTCGTATTGGGCTATCTCATTTTATGGTTGCTCAGCTTTATTATCCAGACGTGGAGCTTTTGGCTGTTCAGTGTTTGGGGGATTATCACGATTAAAAACGTGCTGGTGAATATTCTTGCGGGAACGCTGCTTCCCCTGTGGTTTATGCCGGCGGCGCTGCGCAGGCTGATTTCCTATACGCCGTTTGAGGCAATTTATTTTACGCCGGTGCGGATATATCTCGGGGAGTTGAGCGGGGCGCAGCTTCTGTTGGGGGTGGCGGTTCAGGTCATATGGATTGCGGTTCTGGGCGTGACTGCAAATGTTTTCTGGAAAAAGGGTGTAAAAAAACTGGTTGTACAAGGGGGATGAAAATGGGGGAGCTTAGAATTGCCGCGCAGTCGTTGAAAATGAGTGTGCGGTCGCGAATGCAGTACAGGGTGGATGCGCTGGTTGCCACGATTGCGGTATTTGTCAGAGAGTCCGCGAATATTATCGTGATTTATCTCGCGCTGTTGAAATTTGATGTGATTAACGGTTGGAATGTGAATGAATTGCTGTTTCTGTTCAGTATTCTTTTTCTGACATATGCCATTGTCGTCTCACTGTTTGCCGATTTGAGGGATTTTTCGCGGATGATTCGAGAGGGGCGTTTTGACCGGCTCCTCGTGAGACCGAGAGGGCTGTTATTTCAATTGATTTTGAACAATGCCGATGTAATTGCATCGTTGGGGCATGGGCTGCTGGGAATTCTTTTGTTTGTCCTTTCGGCGGGCAGGGTCGGAATCCAATGGAACCTTGTGACGATCCTGTATTACACGGGAGCGATTATCGGCGGGGTATTGATACAGGGCGGGATTTTTATCTTTTTCTCGGCGCTGAGCTTTTACTTTGTGGAGACGGGAAGCATTCGCTCAATCTTCTATTGGAATATGAGGAAGTTTGCAGGGTATCCGATCAGTATTTACAACAGGCTGATACAGACGATTTTAATTTATGTGGTTCCGTTTGCGTTTGTGAATTATTTTCCGGCGCAGTATCTTTTACGAAAGCCTGATATGGCAAATTACAACGAAGCGTATATCTATATCGCGCCGTTTGTCGGGGTGGGGGTATACCTTGCGGCGTATCTGTTCTGGCGGGTGAGTGTGAGACGGTATTACAGCACGGGAAACTAAGGGAATGCGAAAGAATTGCAGGTTTGCGAAAAGGCTGCGGAGATGCTGAAAAGTTGTAGGCTGTGGAGATACGAAAATGCTGTAAGCTGTAGGAGATACGAAAATGCGCTGTTGACAACTCCGTACAGAAAACGATATAATGAGGTGGTAAATATCAGAAAAGCGATGAAGAGAGACAGTAGGTATCGGGAAATGCTACAGAGAATCCCATGGCGCAATACCGCGCCGGCTGAGAAGGGATGCAGGGAACGATATTCTGAGTAATCAGAGTTCCGGTGACGGAATCGAATAAAGCCTTGGAGCTGCATACCGACTGCACGGGAATGTGTTGAGACTATGCTGGGAGTGCCCATTACAGCACCAGAGTATCGATATACTATCCGTACTTTCATTATGCCGGAGCGGCGTGTATCTGTACTTGTAAAGGTCTGTGCCGTGAGGTATGGATGAACTGAGGTGGTACCACGGAATCAAATATGAATCCCGTCCTTGGAAACAGGGGCGGTTTTTTTATGCACACGCCGATGCAGAGGAAATATGCCACTAAAAGTGGCGCATCGGCGGCGCGCAAGCAACTCGATTGTTAAAAATACCATCGCCCCCGAAAGCAAAATAATTTTAAGAAGGGAATGGTAAGGAAAAATGAGCAATGAAAGGATTTTTGCGGACAGAATGGCAAAGCTGGAATATGTGAGGGGGCTTGTAAACCCATATCCTGAGCGGTTTGAAAGGACACATGAAATCTGTGAGGTGCCTGCGCTGGCAGAGGGAACGGATGGCGTGAGAACCGCGGGGAGAGTGATGTCCATGCGGAAAATGGGTAAAATGAGCTTTATCCATATCGCGGATGTGTATGGGCGGCTTCAGATTGTCTCCAAGCGGGACGTGCTAGGGGAGAACGCCTATACATTTTTGAAGAAGGGCTTTGACATCGGGGATTTTCTGGGTGTTGTGGGCGAGGTGTTTACGACGCAGGCGGGAGAGAAGTCTCTTCTGGCGCATGAGATAGCGTTTCTGGGAAAGGCATATCGGCCGTTGCCGGAAAAGTTCCATGGTATCACGGATACGGAAATCTGTTACCGTCAGCGGTATCTGGATTTGTGTATGAATGAGGAGACAAGGGAGCGTTTCCTGAAGAAGTCGCTGTTTGTGAGGGAAGTCAGGAGATATCTGGAGGATAACGGGTATATGGAGATTGAGCCGCCGATTTTGACGGACCATCCGTCAGGCGCGGCCGCAAGGCCGTTTGTCTCGCACCACAATGCGCTTGACATGGAGGTTTATCTGCGAATTGCACCGGAGACCTATCTGAAAAGGGCGATTGTCGGCGGATTTACCAAGGTGTTTGAATTTGCAAGATGCTTTCGCAATGAGGGCATGGATGCGACGCATTTGCAGGATTTTACAATGCTGGAGGGGTACTGCGCATACTACAATTACAGGGACAATATGCGGTTTTTGCAGGATATGCTGACCGCCGTGATCACAAAGCTGTGGGGAACGCCGATCATTGAGGTAAACGGACGGGCAATTGACTTCTCGGGAGAGTGGGAGGTTGTTTCCTTTCGCGAGATAGTTCTTCGTGCTTGCGGAATCGATATCGACCGATATATGACCGCGGAGGAGCTGCTTGCAGCAATAGCGGCGAAAGGAATCGAT
>CAMWYL010000171.1 GCA_947178465.1 uncultured Lachnospiraceae bacterium
GGGCGGATTTTGAATGCTTTTAGGATTGCGGGAGCATGAAATGCGGAGCAATCCGCAGGTATCAGGGAACAAAATACCGGGGTTTTTGATGCAGGATTTATTAACAGGGAGAAAGGCTTGGTTTGCGATTATGGAACGGGAAGAAATCGCGATTGCGGTAGAAAATGTATGCAAGGTGTATAAGCTGTATGACAGACCGATGGATCGGATGAAGGAGGCGCTCGGGCTTACAAGGAAGAAGAAGTATCGTGAGCACTTTGCCCTCTCTGATGTAAGCTTTGATATCCGGCAGGGCGAGTGTGTGGGGATTATAGGGACCAACGGCTCGGGAAAGTCCACGATTCTCAAAATAATAACAGGTGTTCTGAATCAAACCTCCGGAACGGTCCGGGTCAACGGCAGAATTTCCGCGCTGCTTGAGCTTGGCGCGGGCTTTAATATGGAGTATTCCGGCATGGAGAACATATATCTCAATGGGACCATGAACGGTTTTTCGGAGAATGAGATTAACGAAAGATTGCAGGATATTCTTGATTTTGCCGATATCGGGGACTATGTGCATCAGCCGGTGAAAACGTATTCGAGCGGTATGTTTGTGCGTCTGGCTTTCTCGGTGGCAATCAATATCGACCCGGAGATTTTGATTGTGGATGAGGCGCTGTCGGTAGGAGATGTGTTCTTTCAGGCAAAATGCTACCACAAGTTCGAAGAATTTAAGAAAATGGGAAAAACCATCATTATCGTGAGCCATGATTTGAGCAGTATTGCCAAGTATTGCGACAGGGTTATCCTGCTGAATCAGGGCGTGAAGCTCGGCGAAGGGCTTCCGAAGGATATGATAGATGATTTCAAGCGCGTGCTTGTGGGGCAGTACGAGCTGCCCGAGGGAAAGTCTGGGCAGAGTCTTTTGCAGGATGCGGAGGTTCAGGAGGCTGTATTGGCGAAGAATGCGGCGCAGCAAAAGAAAAAGAACGCAGGGCAGACGAATGCGGACGCAAAGACGCTGGAATATGGCACCAAGGATGCCGTGATCGAGGAATTTTATGTGACGGATGACAGGGGAATTCGCACGAATGCCATTATGAAGGGGGCGGAATTTGCGATACACATGCGTGTGCGGTTTGAGAATGCGCTGCCGGCGCCGATATTTGCCTTCTCTTTTAAGACGGCGAAGGGAACGGAGATTACCGGCACAAATACGATGTTTGAGAAGGCGTTTCTGGAGTCTGTTGAGGCCGGCGCGGTCAAGGAGGTTAGCTTTACGCAGAAGATGTCCCTTCAGGGAGGAGAATACTTACTTTCGTTTGGGGTTACGGGATATACCGGAAATGATTTTCAGGTATATCACAGGCTGTATGACGCGCTGGACGTGACGGTGATTTCCGATAAAAATACCGTGGGGTATTATGATATGGACTCTAAGGTTGTGGTGTGTGACGCAGGGGGTAAGAATGGCTGATAATCAGGAAAAAATAGGAAATGTGGTGTTGGACTTAACCTGTTATCCGGGAGAGGATTTGTATACGGATGGGACGATTGAGGACGAGATGCTTGATATTGTCCGTCAGAACGCGCCGGAGGCATTTCCGGAGATTATTGAACAGAAAAAAAGCTGGCCAATATTCTACCATCTGTCCGAATTTCGTCCGAATATCATTAACTGGCTGCCCTTGAAAAAGACGGACAAGATCTTGGAAATCGGAGCAGGCTGCGGTGCAATAACAGGTGCTCTGGCAAAGCGTGCAGGCAGTGTGACCTGCATTGACCTGTCCAAAAAGAGAAGCCTGATCAACGCCTACAGGAACCGGGAGCAGGAAAATATCACGATTATGGTAGGCAATTTCAAGGATATTGAGCCGCAGCTGCCGGAGGATTTCGATTATGTGCTGCTGATTGGCGTATTTGAGTACGGGCAGGCGTATATTGGCGGGGACACACCGTATGAGGATTTCATGCGCATCTGTAACCGTCACAGGAGCGCTTCGGGGCGTATGGTTATTGCGATTGAGAATAAGTTCGGCCTGAAGTATTGGGCAGGATGCAGAGAAGACCATTTAGGCACATACTTTTCGGGACTTGAAGGGTACAGAGAAGGCGGAAGCGCCCGCACCTTTACGCGGCGGGGACTGGAGGACATTCTGCGGCAGGCCGGAATTGAGGAATATTCCTTCTATTATCCGTATCCGGATTATAAGTTTATGACGACGATTTATTCTGACCGGTATCTCCCCCGAAAAGGAGAGCTTTGCAATAATCTCAGGAATTTTGACCGTGAGCGGGTAATCTTGTTTGATGAGAAACAGGTATTTGACCAGATTATAGAGGAGCAGGAGTTTCCACTGTTCTCCAATTCCTATCTGTTGCTTGTCGGCAGCGTGCCCGAGGTGGTGTATGCCAAGTTTTCCAATGATCGGAGCCGTGACAAGGCGATTCGGACTGTCATTGTGCAGGAGCCGGAGGGAGGACGGCATGTGGAGAAGCTGCCGGATACGTCTGCGGCGTGCGGACATATCGCGGATACTTATCGGGCTTATGAGCTGCTTTCCAAGCGTTACGAGGGCACCAAGGTTACGATCAACCGGTGCCGTCCGATTGACGGGGACATCAATGCAGGGTTGGCGTTTGAATTTTGCAGTGGTGTGACACTGGAGGGACTGCTGGATGCGTGTCTGGCCAAGGCGGATATGGAGGGCTTTGAGAAGCTGATTGCGGAGTATATGGGATGGCTGCGCTATAATGAGGAGACGGCCGGCGTGAGCAATGTGGACTTTATTTTCCCCAATATTCTGGTAGAGGGCGATTGCTGGCATGTCATCGATTATGAGTGGACCTCTGAGAAGCATATACCGGCGGAGGATATTGCGTTTCGGGCATTTTATAACTATATGTTGGGAAGTGAGAGCCGGAAGTCCTGTGAGGATTTGCTGATGAATAAGGTGCTTGGCTTTACGCAGGAGCGGATTCGGGCAGGGATTGCGGCAGAGCAGGAGTTTCAGCGCTATGTGGGCGGTGCGGGCGCATCGGTCAGTGCGATGCGGGAGCTGATAGGGAATCGTGCCTATGAGCTTTCCGGAATGCTGGAATACTGTATCTATGCGGACAGCAAATTTTCGGCGAAAATATATATTGATTACGGTGAGGGCGGCTTCAGCGAGGAGCGTTGCGTAACCTTTAAAGACTGCTATGAGGAGGAGCGCAGGCTGAGCCTTGCGTTTGATATTCCGGCGGGAGCGGTTCAATTGCGCATTGACCCGTGCTCCTATGTGTGTGCGGCGGATATTGTCAGGATAACGGTGGATGAGACACAGTATACACGGGATATGATAGAGACGAACGGCGTTTGGCAGGCCTGTGGTCAGCTCGTATTTGATAATTCTGACCCGAATCTGACCATTTCCGTTACGGGCGGCGGGCATCTGACGGTGGAGATGGAAGTTTTGGAGATGCCTGAGGAGCTGGCAAAGCAGTTGACCACCGCCACGGAGCAGGAGAATATCTTTTCCAAGGCAAAGCGTTTTTTGAATATATAGGATTTGAGGCTTGGTGCAAATTATGATAAGTAGGATAAAAACAGCGATTCAGGACAAATTGTATGAAAACTGCATTACGGAATACCAGAGGGAGCTGCGATGCCAGACGGATCCTTATTTAGTGTGGATTAAGGAGAACGAGGGGGCAGACGATTCAAGTACGGAGGAATCCTATCCGTCGCTTGGCGTTGTGTATATGGAGCAGTGCGTGGGCAACTTCTCGTTGGAGGAAATCGGGAAGGAATATATTGTCTTTGTGTCGGGCAACGGAAAGATTTCAGTCAATGCCTTTCGGGAGATTATGAAATATTTTGACAGCCATCAGGCGGTTGACGTGGTCTATGCCGACGAGGATATATGGATGCTGCCCGAGGAGGGTGCGGATGACATGGAGGGCCTTGTATTGTCCAGGGAGGCGGACGACGAGCTGGTACACCGTACCTATCCGTGGACAAAGCCGATGTGGTCGCCGGATACACTGTTTTCGTTCTTTTACTTTGGTAATATCTTTGCGGTTAGAAAGAATGCCCTTGCGTCCATCCAATGGCTTGGAAATGAGGACTACCGCAAGAATATCTATGATTTTGCCTTAAAGGCGACAGAGTCAGGCAAGCGCGTGGGACATATTGAGAAGGTATTATTCCACGCATTTGAGCAGGGAAAGAATCGGGAGGAAATTGAGGCGCGTCTGATGCATAAGACGGATTATATCGGCGTTGGGCCGTCATATGACTTTATCCGTAAGGCGGCCATGGACCGGCGCGGCGTGCAGGGGCGGATGTTCCTCGACAGCATGACGGGAATCACCTATCCCGTCTATGATGCACCCGGAAATCCCTGCGTCAGCATTATCATTCCATCAAAGGATAATTCCGCCGTGCTGAAGCAGTGCATTGAATCGATTTATGCGCATACGGCATACAAGAATTTTGAGATTATTGTGGTGGATAACGGCAGTACGGCGCAGACACGCATCCGGACGGAAAATTTCCGGGAAAGCTATGCCTTTACTTATATTTACAAGCCGATGGAGTTCAATTTCTCGGCAATGTGCAATCTGGGTGTCGAGCGGGCAAAGGGTGAATTTATCCTGCTTCTGAATGACGATATGGAGGTTATTGAGGATTCGTGGCTGACAAGGATGCTCGGACAGGCGGCGCTTAAGCATGTGGGGGCAGTCGGTGCGAAGCTTTTGTACCCGCAGTCTACGCTGATACAGCATGTGGGCGTGACGAACACCATTTCCGGTCCGGGGCATAAGCTGAAAAAGATGGATGACACGATATCGTATTATTACGGCAGGAATCGGTTTATATATGATATGATCGGTGTGACGGGCGCATGTCTTTTGATGCGCAAGAGCTACTATGTCGCGATGGGAGGACTTTATAAGGAACTTAGAGTGGCGTATAACGATGTGGATCTGTGCTTCCGACTGTGTATGAAGGGACTGTATAACGTGCAGCGCAATGATGTGGTACTGTATCACCATGAGTCCCTGAGCCGTGGTGATGACATGCAGGACAAGGAGAAGCTGAAGCGGCTGATGAGTGAGAAGGATGTGCTTTATCGCAGGCACCGGAAGTTCTACCAGCAGGATCCCTTTATCGGGACGCTGATGAACAGCGGAGAACCGGAATATCGCTGCCGCTGGCTGGAGGGCTATGAGTTTGCCGGCATGAGCGGATATGACGAAGGGCTGCAGGAAGGGAAACCGCTTCCAAATGAACGGAAGATGAATCAGGCGATTATGGTCGTGGTGGAGGAATGCCGCAAGGAGAAATATACGCAGAAGTCCTATTATGTGATTAAGGGATGGGCGTATGTGCCGGGAGCCGATAACGCGCGTTATAAATTCAAGATCCTGTTCCAAAATACGCTTGGGGATGTCTGGGAGATGCCGGTGCAGAGGCGTTATCGGAAGGATGTCGCGGCCATTCTGCCGAATGAGAAGAATGTGGAGATGACCGGGTTTTGCAGCTGGATTTTTGACGGTGTCCTGCCGGCAGGAACCTATGAGCTGTGGATGACGGCCAAGGACAGCTGTTCCAGACAGCGGCTTTACCGGAAAATGGAAAAGCGGCTGGTGGTAGATTAAAGTGTAAGATGACCGGAGACGGACTATGGATTATAACGAAGCGTTGTTTGCGCAATACACGCCCTATCTGCAATGGCTTTCGGAGCAGAAACAACAGGATAGTGATACGGAATTGGGGGAGCAGATCTGCATACTTCCCTTTTCCTCGTGTATGGAACAGGCCGGTATGGTTGCGGATATCAAACAGGTAGAATCGGATAAAATTTATATATTTATAAAGAGGGACGGCAGAATGGAGGCGCATGCGCCGGCAGAAATCGTGCAGACCTTTGCACTGCATCCGAACGCGGCGCTGGTCTATGCGGATGAGGATTATTTCGGCACGCTGCGGGAGCTGTACGGGATTGAGGAGGAGCGGTTTGCCGTGCCGATTTTGGAACGTTATCGGGATGCAGGAACAGGACTCTACAGAGGAGCGCCATGGTTTAAGCCGGATTTTTCTCCGGATACACTGCGTTCCTTTTTCTATATCGGCGGGATATTTGCTCTCAAGGGTGCCGTTTTGCGGTGCGTATGGAATTCAGGGAAAAGTCTGTATGAGCTGGTGGCTGCGGTATCGGAGCTGTCGGGGCTTGGCCGTAAAAAAGAAATCATCCATTTGCCGAAGGTGCTTTATACGAATCTGCGGCTGTCCGACAGGGAGGAACTTGCGGGAGCCGGAGCGCTGCCTGAAGAGTCGCAGCCGCTTAAGAAACAGCCCTTGGTATCTGTTATCATACCTAGCAAAAATCACAGTGATATTCTGGGGCGGTGCCTCCGGACGCTCACGGCCCGTACGGAGGCGGTTTTGTATGAGCTGATTATTGTCGATAACGGCAGTGACGCTTCGGAAAAAGCGCGGCTGGAGCAGCTTTTTGCCTCCCTTCGCGAGAGCAGGCCGGGGCTGCGCCTGACCTGGTTGTATGAGGAAAGCTCCTTTAATTTTTCCAAGATGTGCAATCAGGGTGCCCGGGCGGCAAGCGGAGCGTATCTGATGTTTTTGAATGACGATATAGAGGTCGTCAGACCCGACTGGATGCAGAACATGCTGCAATCGGCGAGACAGCGGCATGTGGGGGCGGTCGGTGCAAAGCTCTGGTATCCGGACACGGATGCGGGACAGACGCAGTACCACACGATACAGCATGCGGGCATTACCAATATGGGCATTGGTCCGGCGCATAAGCTGGGCGGCATGGAGGACAAGGGAAATCTGTATCACGGGCATAATATCGTCACCTACAACATGCTTGCGGTAACGGCGGCGTGTCTGCTGGTTGCGCGGGACAAATTTGAGCTTGCGGGCGGTTTTGACGAGGAGCTTGCGGTCGCATACAATGATGTGTCTTTTTGCTTTCGGTTGTGTGAGAACGGTTTCTTCAA
>CAMWYL010000172.1 GCA_947178465.1 uncultured Lachnospiraceae bacterium
CCCGGTCCGGCCGCCGGGTCACCCCAACATCCCGGCTTGTTTCTGAGGGCTCCCGTCCGCCACCCTACTTTCTTCCCCGCACCCAAAACGCTTTACCCCCCCCCACCGGGGGGGGGGGTATATTATGATGCATGATTATAACGTATTAGAAGGAGCGCATAAATCTATTGTCAGATATGAAAGGGAATATGGGGTGATATTGCCTAAAGTTCCTGTTTTTGATGCGTGCGGAAGTTTGGTCATTACAAAGTAGACAAGTTATTTAAATGCGGAGGAAACCTGATTATGAAGTATGTGATATGGGGATGCGGAAAAAGAGGAAAAGGATTAGCCATACTATTAGGAAAAGATTTGGTGACCGCATTTATTGACAGTAATGCGGAACTGAAAGGAGCGTCATTTTTAGATATTCCTGTAATAGAGTATAGTGATTATTTATGCCAAAATATGCATGAGTTAATAATCATAGCTGTTAAGGGGCATGAAAAAAGCATAGGGGAAAGATTGAATAAGGATAATATTCCATGGATTGCCATGGATACGGTAGAATATATCAGTATACTGAATCAGCTCAGGTTGGGGATAGAAAAAATATTGGAGAAAGATGACCCGGATGGGGAAGATATAATATATGGATATAATGTATATGGAGCATATTTATATGAATTATTGAAATTACATAACAGAAAATGTAGTTTTGTTTTGCAGGATGATTTGTCTGATTATTTGCGAGAACTAATTGAGAAGGAATTACCTGTAAACAATAATGATGGTTTAAAGGGGAAAAAAGTAGAAAGAGTTTTTTGGGCGACACCTGATACCGAAAAAGATTGGTTGAAACAAGATTGTGTTAAACAAACAAACATATATGAAATATACAAGGAATTTGATATATTCTATAATCCTGAATTGGTGCGTTTCCACAATATCCATAAGGGCAAAAGGTGCTTTATCATTGCAAATGGTCCCAGCCTGCGGATGGACGATTTGGATACATTGAAACAACATGGTGAAATATGCATGGCTGTAAATGGCATATTTAAAGCTTTTGATATGACAGAGTGGAGACCGGACTATTATTTTATATGTGATTTGTTTGGATTGTTACAATGGAAAAAAGATATTCTGCAAATGGATGTTAAAGAAAAGTTTATATCTGATACGGGTTGGTATCTGGATGAGAAAGAAGTAGCAGGAAATATTCATATAGTTCATGATTATATGAAGTATTGTGATACAGAACTGCCAAAGTTTTCTGATGATTTTTCTAAATGCGCTTATTGGGGAGGGAGTGTTATTTATGACGGACCATTGCAGATGGCTGTATATATGGGATTTAGGGAAATATATATGTTGGGAGCCGATTGTACGGTAGAGACATCACGTAAGAAACAACACTTCGTGGAAAACTATGAAGATGATAAGTTTAGCAAATCATTTGGATTGAATACGCAGCAGCTTTTTAAGGGATATGAAGCTGCTCGAAAGTATTGTGAACAGCACGGAATTCGGTTATGTAATGCCACACGTGGTGGTGCGCTTGAAGTATTAGAGAGAGTGAGTTTTGATAGTTTATTTTAGGAGATTTTGTCATGAGAAATATAGTTGCAGTGCTTCCGGCCAGATATCAGTCATCACGATTTCCGGGGAAACCATTGGCTATGATTGCAGGAAAAAGGATGATTCAACGAGTGTATGAGCAGGTGAAACAAGTATCCGGTATTAGCAGAGTAGTAGTGGCAACAGATGATGAACGTATATATAGCGCAGTGCGGCAATTTCAGGGAGAGGTTATAATGACCGGAAATTGCAGCTGTGGTACAGAGCGTGTATATGAAGCAATAAAGGGCGATCCATGTGACATTGTGATTAATGTACAGGGGGACGAGCCGTTAATAAAGCCTGAAATGATAAATGAATTAATCGCCGTCTTTGAAGACGATAAGGTAGTTATGGCGACATTATGTAAAGAAATAACAGAGATGAATGATATTAACAGTTTGAATATTGTTAAGGTAGTACGGGATAGGAATGATAATGCGCTCTATTTTTCAAGATATCCGGTTCCATTTAATAGAGATGAACGAAGTGATGTAAAGTATTTTAAGCATATTGGAATTTATGGATATAAGAAGGAATTTTTGGAAGAATATGTTCAATTGGAAAAGACACCATTGGAAATTGCGGAGAATTTAGAGCAATTAAGAGTGTTGGAAAACGGTTATAAAATCAAGGTAAAAGAAACCATATATGATAGTATGGGAGTGGATACACCGGAGGATGTTTTACGGGTAGAAAAGTGCTGTCTAAAGACTGATAAAGGGAGTGATAAGGTGATATGAATAGGATAGTGTATTGGGGAGCCGGAAGCATAGGTAAGGTTTGCTTAAAACTATATCCTGATATACGACCGGAATTTTTTATAGACAGCAATTGGGAAACAGGTTTATTTAATAATATTCCGGTAAAAAAACCGGATGAGATTGTTCAATGGGATGAACTATTTGTAGTTATTACGCTTACGACGGCAGCAGATGATATAGAAAAGATATTAAATAGTAAAAAGCTCATTAAAAACCGAAATTATGCAAGATGTCAAGATTTTTTTGGAATAAAAAGAGAGGCAGTGGAAGAAAATATAAGGCTTGTTAAAAATTTTATAGAGACAAATAAAAAATATGAAAATTCGATATTAATTTCGGCTCCTATATTTTCAGGGCGAGATGTGGATAATATTGTTCGTTTTTTCCGACATTATGGCATTAGGCATCAGCAAAATTGTGTTTTATTCACGAACTCGCCAATCATAAATGATATATGTTCTAATGATATAGTGGGGTATCCTGTTTTTTGTATACCAGAGGTTTGCACGTGGATAGGAAATTTAAATAGTGGAATTAACTTGGATAGAAGCAGTCTGATTCATACAGATAAGTTATCGGAAGAGGAAAAAAAGTGGGTTCTTGAATTGGAAGATAGAAAAGTGAGTGATGATAAAGGCTTGTCATTTGCTGTAACGGCGGAGATGTATTGGTATTATAAACATATTTTTTCTGTTATTCGGCCTTCAAAAGTCATTATTTGGGGAGGCTGGAAACGTCGGGATTACATATTGGCAGAACTTGCAAAAAAAAATAATATTTTATATGGATTCATGGAGCATGGCTGGATTCCCGGAACCTACCAATTTGACAGGCGTGGGATTGCCGGGCAGAGTGAGTACGCAGTTGATCCTGATAAGATATTACATCTTAATAACAGAAGTAAAACAGTGAATATGAGAAAAATACGAAATTACATAATTACTAATAAGATAGATACAAGTAAATTCCGAGAAAACAGAGAGGATGAAAGAAATCTGCAGCATATAGACAAAAGGAGAAAAAGCGTATTTTTAGTAGGTATGGATGATTATGGAATGGGAATTAATCCAAAATCAGATTATTGGAAAAAGTATGTATCCTCGATTTTTTCTTCAACACAAGAAGCGGTTTTGTATATTGATGAAATTTGTCGGAATAATGGTTGGAACCTTATATTTAAACCGCATCCAAGTCCTGCTTATAGGAATGAATTAAGCAAAGAGCAATTAACAGAATCCATTATCCAAATTAAACATATGGAAATAGACAGATTGATTCGACTTTGCGATGTAGTTGTCAGCATTTCTTCGGCAGTAGAATACAAATCATTGATTTATGGAAAACCACTTGTCCTGTTAGGTCATACAACGTTATCCAAGAAAGGGTGCTCTTATGATGTGGAAAGTATTGATGAGGTGGAGCATCAATTGCAATCTGCATTGGAGAAGGGGATGACAAAAGAACAAGATGCAAACTTTGAGCAGTATATGGCTCGGTTATTGGATAATTATTTATGGGATGATTTATCTGACAGAGAATTGCGCTATGGATTGTCATTAGAAACAGATTTTTTTGATGAGAGGGAATAAGTATGAAAGTAGTAGCTTTTGTACCGATTAAATTAAACTCCCAAAGGCTGCCGAATAAGAATATTCTTCCAATTGGAGGACATCCATTGTGTTGGCATATTGTAAATACATTGTTACAGGTAATGGATATTGATGAAGTTTATGTGTATTGCAGCGATGATGCTGTAATACAATACTTGCCGGAGGGGGCAAACTTTAAGCAACGTGATAAGCGACTTGATGGAGATCTGATAAAAGGATTTGAAATATATGAAAGCTTTGTCAATGAAGTAGATGCGGACATATATGTTTTGGCACATACGACGTCACCATTCATAAAAGCAGAGAGCATTGGGAAAGCATTATCCTATGTGATTGATGGTGATAATGATTCAGCTTTTTCGGCGGAGAGGATACAGACGTTTGCATGGTATCAGGGAGAGCCCATAAATTATGATTTAAATGATGTACCACGTACTCAGGACATGGAACCGATATGGATAGAGACCAGTGCTTTCTTTATATTCAGGAAGGAAATGTTTACCGAACATCATAGGCGAATAGGCTTTCATCCGTACATTCAGGAGGTATCGGGCTTAGAGGCGATAGATATTGATGAAAGAAAGGACTATGAGCTTGCATTAAAATTATTTGAAATGGAGAACATAAATGAATAAGCTTTTTTTGATAGCAGGTCCCTGTGTTATAGAATCAGAAGAAAACGTGATGCTGATTGCTGAAAAGATGAAGAAAATCGCAGAGTATGTGGATATCGATTATTATTTTAAGGCGTCTTTTGATAAAGCGAACCGCACAAGTATTGCCTCCTACAGAGGACCGGGAATTGATAAGGGACTTCAAATACTTAGAAAAGTGAAAGATACATATGGATTGAAAATTGCTACTGATATACATGAAGCGTGGCAGGCGAAAAAGGCAGCGGATGTTGCAGATATTATTCAGATACCGGCTTTTTTATGTCGTCAAACGGATTTGCTTGTGGCGGCGGCGGAGACAGGGAAAATAATCAATGTTAAGAAGGCACAATTCCTTGCACCATGGGATATGAAAAACGTGGTAACAAAGCTTGAAGAATCAGGAAACAGAAACATCCTGCTCTGTGAGCGAGGGACTGCTTTTGGCTATAATACCCTTGTTGTCGATATGACAGGAATCATGGAAATGAAGAAATTGGGTTACCCGGTGGTTTTTGATGCAACGCATAGTGTACAGAAACCGGGAGGAAATGGAATAAATACCGGAGGAAACAGAGAGTATGTGGAACCTTTGGCTAAAGCTGCTGTTGCGGCAGGAGCGGACGCGCTATTTTTTGAAGTTCATCCTGACCCTGACAATGCCCTTTCCGATGGTCCCAATATGGTTCGGTTGGATGAGTTTAAAGATATATTAGAACGTGTCTTAAAGGTCTATAACGCGGTTCATTAGGAGACGAATGAAATGGATATTATATCGGAGGCAAAGGAAGTTTTTAATACGGAGATTAAGGCATTAGAAAGAACGAGGGATTACATAGACACAACTTTTGAACGGATTTTGGACAGGGTAGTTTCCTGCAAAGGAAAGGTAATTATGACGGGAATTGGGAAAACAGGGCACATCGCGAGAAAGATTGCGGCAACCTTTTCCAGTCTGGGAACGCCATCATTTTATCTTAATCCTGCAGAGGCTATGCATGGAGACCTTGGCATGGTATCGGCGCAGGATATTGTGATAATGATAAGTTATAGTGGCGAGAGTGATGAGATTGTAAAAATTATACCGAATATAAGGATTATCGGCGCTCCGATTATAGCGATTACGGGAAACGGGTATTCTACGCTAGCCAAATATGCAGATGTGGTTCAATTGCTTCCGAAGTTTGAAGAAGCATGCCATTTAGGCCTTGCTCCGACATCCAGCACTACCGTGGCGCTATGCTATGGAGATGCATTGGCAATACTTGCAAGCGATTTATATGGATTTAAGGATGTCGATTTTGGCAAATTCCATCCGTCCGGAGCTTTAGGAAAAAAGCTGCTCTATAAAGTAGATGATATTATGGCAGCGGGCGATAATAATGCATTGGTAAGCACAGAGGCGCATCTGAATGAGGCAATTATATTATTATCACAAAAAAAGCTGGGGCTTGTAACAGTGGTTGACAGTTTAGGAAAACTTGCAGGGGTTATAACAACAGGAGATTTAGGCAGACAGTTGGAAAAAGGCGCTGATATATATCATTTAAAAGTTACTGATGTTATGACGGGGTCACCTATAAAAATAGAAAAGGGAAAGCTCGCGGTGGAAGCTCTTAATATTATGAAGGAACGTAATATATATTCACTTCCGGTTATGGACGGAGACAAGCCCATTGGAACAATAAATACGCAGAGTATATTAAGTGCCGGTATTGTAGAAGGAATATGGTGAAAAGCGAGAAAAAGCATATGCTTTTCTCTGTAAACGCATATAAGGAGAAATATGGATATTAAGATAAGCATAATTATACCCATCTATAATATGGAGAAATATTTAAAAGACTGTTTAGACAGTGTAGTGAATCAAACTTTGAAGGAGATTGAAATCATATGTATAGATGATGGCTCCACAGACGGAACCAAGATGATATTAACGGAATATAACCGAATGTATTCAAATATAGTTGTTTTACATCAAGAGCGTGAAGGGGCGGGAATGGCAAGGAACAAAGGAATGGAATATGCAAAAGGTCAATTTGTTGCATTTATGGATTCTGATGATTATTACCCCTCTGATGATGTTTTAGAAATCCTTTTTCAAGGTGCCATGGCGAATGGAGTTAAAGTAGCGGGAGGAAGCTATCTGAAAAAAAGAGAAGGTAAAATATATAGCAGTTTTGGGGAAACTATGGGCAAACAAAGATTTGAAAGAGAGGGAATAGTAGAATTTTCAGAGTATCAATTCTGCTATGGTTATACGAGATTTATATATAGTAATAAAATGTTAAAGGAGAATAAGATTACTTTTCCACCGTATGCCAGGCATC
>CAMWYL010000173.1 GCA_947178465.1 uncultured Lachnospiraceae bacterium
ATTTTGTTGTCTCAGCAACCCTATCTATTTCTGTTTTTAATTGATCTATCTCGTATTGAATATAGCTTCTGTACGTTGTGGAATTCGTACCATTCGCTGACTGAATACACAGTTCGTTCATCCGCTGAAGCATTCCCTGTACTTCGTCTAATGCCCCATCCGCGGTCTGAACCATTGAAATACCATCCTCGCCATTCTCTGTTGCCTGCGTCAGTCCACGTATCTGCTTTCTCATTTTCTCAGATATTGCAAGCCCGGCCGCGTCATCTGCGGAACGATTTATTCTGTACCCACCGGACAGCTTTTCCGTACTTTTCGCAGACTTTTTTTTCACTTTCAACAGCTGCCCCTTACTGTTCATGGCAACCATATTATGTACAATAGACATAATGCCTCCTATATACTATAATAACATTCTATCACCCCAACAATTGCAGCACCGTATCCAGCGCATGGTTGGCCTGCGACAGCATGCTCTCCCCTGCCTGTTGGAGTATCTGCTGATTAGAGTACTGTACCATCTCCGCCGCCATATCCGTATCTCTTATGACACTCTCCGCTGCCTGGGTATTTTCACTCGTATTGGCATTAATTTTCGCCGCATGCTCAAGGCGGTTTTGATATGCGCCAAATGCCGAACGTTGCGCATTCACGGCTTGCAGGGCATCCGCAATCGCATTAATCGCATTTAGCGACATTTCCTCTGTCCGCACATTCGTCTTTTCCAATCCCAGCTTCTTGATTCGCATCGTTTCATATCGTATATTCAGCCTGTCCGTACTATCCGCACCACAATGAATCGGGATATCTACCTGCGGCCAATAAACCTCTCTCACATAAGTCGGTACATCTACCAAAGATTGTTTTGCTGAACGTGAATATACATATTGGGTGCTAACCCCCGCCCTACTGGAAAAATCCAATACGGTATTTGAATTTAAAGTGTTCTTTATTTTTTGCAAAACAGATATCTCCGTGTCTGAAACAGATATCGGAATATACAATGAAAAGTCACCAACCGTCTTACTGCTGTTATTTTTGCCATAAGAATAACTGTTTTCCGCTGTGAGGCTAAAGCTGATTGTAATTCCACCACCATGATCCGTATCGCCTCCATTGGCTTTCGTTAAAATTCCCGGTGTTGTCGTTCCCTTTTTCCCTGTAAGTGCTGCCATAACTGAACCAAGTGTACCTGAACCCTTCTCACTTGACGACCTTGATAAAGTAGCCTGATATCGTTCTCTCCTGCCATCACTATATGTAGTCCACCTGTACTCCCACCAATGATGCTCATCATCTGCATCACTCCACTCTGCGCTTGTTGCACTATATGAAACAGATGTTGACTTAGCTGTCACTTCTCCTATACCCTCCATCTGAAATTTAAAGGTCCATCCGTCAGTACTCTCCCCCGCTGCAGCCACATCCGCTGCGGTAACAGTACTGTTTATATCCTTGCATGGATCCGAAACCAAGTTGCATCGGTTTGCAGAGGTTGCCGGATTCCATGCCTCTAAATAAGTATCTGACCCTGTCTGAAAATCAAAACGGTCATTATTTGCACTGTTTGCACGGGAAGCATACGCAGCGTTATAATAAAGGTATTCTGATTGAATGCTGACACCACGATTGGTATTACTGTCCTCATAGCTCCCGTCCATATCCGTACCTGTCGAATGTCCTATTGTATTTCCATTGATTGCTTTGATAATATCTTCTATTTTTGCCTCCGGCCTTACGGAATAAGCCACCGTAAAATCAAATACGGGTTTTCCCGTCTGTGCATCAAATAATTCCGTATCCGTTTTTTGAAATATATCACCAATATTAAAACGATAGCCCTTTTCTTCTAATTCATCCCATGAAATCGTATCTGTTGTATAATCCTTGCCATTATATCCCGTCCACGATATGCTCACTCCCGTATCATCCGCAGTTGTCGAATAACTATTCAAAGCAATAACATTATAATTAGAATTATCAATCCAAATCGTCTTAGATGGTGTTATCACTGTAACCGCCTGAGCTTTTTTATCTCCTATCCCAACAATACGACTCTCTGCATCCGGCCAAATATAGGTCTCGTTGAACTTTGTGGTTTGAAACACTCTGTCCATCTCCGTCTTGAGCTGCTGTATCTCTTCATCAATCGCTTTCCTATCCGAGAGCGCATTCGTACCGTTTGCAGCCTGTACCGACAGCTCATTCATTCGCTGCAACATATCCTGCACCTGTTCTAAGGCGCCATCTGCCACCTGTACATAACCGACACCATCCTCAATGTTTTCCTCACCCTGTGTAAGCCCTCTGATCTGCTTGCGCATTTTTTCTGATATCGCAAGACCGGACGCATCATCAGACGCCCTGTTTATCTTATATCCGGTTGAAAGCTTTTCGGTTGATTTCTTTTTATTCTTTGTCACTATTCCCAACTGTCGGCTCGTATTCATCGCCGCCATGTTCTGCAAGATTATCATATATCCGGCACCTCCCGGCAAGTTCCTTTATTGTAACTATTATTATCGTACGACATTAATATTATCATAAAAATACCACATTTGCAAATATATCAGCAATAAAAATGTGATATTCTTACAAATGTGGTATTTTTAGTTATATTCATTAACTATTCAAAATTCTTTCTTTTTCCGCGCGGCAGGCTTCTAATTTGTCGACGAACATATCTGCCATCTCATCCTCACCCATCTGCCGGTAAATCTTTATGATGTTTGCATAGCAGTCAATCAGGTTCTCGCCCAAGGTATCCGCATCTGAAAGTGTTGTCGCTTTCAAATACGTCAGCAACGCCTTCAACGGCTGACCATTGTCATAATAAGCCGAAGCATGCGTAAAAACAAACTTCGCTGAATTACATTGATCCGCATACTTATTCATCAAAGCCAGCGCATCCGCATCCCTGTCAACATATGAATACGCCATTGCCAACGATGTCACCAGAATTTGCACATACAACAGCTCCATTGACGGTTCCAATGCCAGCGCACGCTCATAACATTCCACTGCCTTTTCATAATTTTCAATTATAAATTCCGATTGTCCTATCTGGAACAAAATATAGGAATCCTCCGGGTTTTTCTCTAACTGTTTATACAGCAAATCCAGATTACGCCTTTGCTTTTCTTCCATTTCTTGCGGTGAAAGTGCATATCCATGGTGCACCACCTCCATTGGCAGTACAAAACACCCTTTTCGTTCACCCCCGCCAATTCCAACCAGCTGCTCATGGACAGCGTTCTGATATTTATAAAAATTCTTATTGTAAAACCTGGTCACATCATCAATTGCATACTTCTCTTTGCCTGACCTGTCAAAAACCAGATTTTTCAAATTTATTATCCCTGTCATTTTGGGGAACTTTTGCATTAAAATACGCATCTGAGGAACCGCAATGCTCGTCACATACTCATCACAGTCTAATGACAAAATCCAATTGTTAGAGGCATGCTCCGCACAGAAATTTCTCGCTGCGCTAAAATCATCTATCCACTCAAAATCAAGTACTTTATCGGCATATCTCGCCGCAAGCTCTTTTGTACGGTCCGTGGACCCCGTATCCGTTACAACAATCTCAAATCCGTATTTCATTAACCGCTTGAGACATTCTTCAATATACTTTTCTTCATTTTTTGCAATAATGCATACAGAAATAGGTACCTTTGACATAAGCCCCTCCATATAATGTATCGTATCTGTTTGGTATGCAAGATACCTATTTCTTTTTGTCCATAAGCTGCGGATCCACATTATTAATTTTGCTGACCGCATTATAATATTTCATGGCTGCATCTGTAGAAATCCTGCTTTTTCTGATTTCCTGACGCTTCATGCTCAAAGCTGCTTCCATAGCAGCTTTGTTGCGCTTTTCCTGCGCCTCAACGGAAACGCCCTTTTCAACAGCCTGACGAACCAATTCCTGAAGCTTCAGCACGCTGTCCCTGTATTTCTCAGGCTCCGTCTGAACCTCCTCACGAACCAATTCATATGTAGATGTAAAGCCCTCGTCCAGACGGTCAATCTCATCAATCAACGCGCTCTTCTCATCTACAATCTTATCATATACTTCCACATCGAAAGGATATGCCGTAGAACATTCCAATTGCCGCTTATTCACCTCTATAATCCTATCCAACACTTCCAGCTTCTTTTCAAGGCTTTCTGCCATAATCTGAATATAGTTCTCCGTCATCATTGCTTCCTTCCTTTAGCTTACCGCCAATACCGTATCCGGCTCAGGTTCCTGTAGATTTCATGCCTGGAACATATCCCACGGAATTCTGCTGACTGCCTGCCACTCTCGCCTGTGCCGTTGGATTGGATTTATCCGCAGAGGCCGCTTTCATCGCTTCCTTCCAATTATCCCGCATTGAACGAAGATGTGTCAGAATCTCCTCCATAATTACAGGATCCTTTCTCACATTCGCCTCATGGCAGCGTCTCAACAGATATACATATACATTTTCAAAATCTTCCCAAACCGGATACTTTTTGTCCAACGTATCCCTGAAGTTCTGAATAATGTTCTCCACCTTCACAATATTCTCGTGCGCCTTGGCAGGATTCTTATTCTCTATCGCCACCAAGGCCACATTTGCGAACTTTATCGCTCCCTCATATAACATCAGGGTTAATTCTGCAGGTGAAGCTGTCATAATTCTGCTGTTTTTATACTGCGCGTAACCATTTTGCTTTAGCATGTAATCTCCTCTCTTCTCAATCTTAACCTCGAAACCAATCTTACAGCCGAAGCACGCGATTACATCCCCAGCATACTGGTAATTGTATTCTGGTTAGACTGCAATTTGGATAATGCAACCTCCATTGCGGAAAACTTCTTGTACCACTTGTCCTCATAGTCACTGAGCTTCTTCTCTGCCTCTTTGATCTTCTTGGTGTAATCGTCGTACTCTGTCTTCATACGCTTATCCTCATACACCTTGTAGATACTGCTGTAATCCGTCGCTTTCATCTGTTTGCCAAGCGTCTCATACATATTCTTACACATAGAAGAGAAAAAGTCAATCACCGAGTCAGGATCTGCTGCAATCGCAGCGCGAAGTTTATCATCCTTGGCAGATACTGCCTCATCATCCGCGTCTCCCGCAATATGCAATGCATTGCGCTCGCCTTCCTCTGCCTCAAAATAGCCAAGTGTCTCAATGCCGAAATCAAAGAGCCACATCTTCTTTCCATTCACTTCATAAGCGCCGTTTACCACTTCCGTCAGTGAACTCATAATGGACTGTAATGTATTATCCTTACGTAAGAGAGAGTCCTTGATGGTATCTTCCCATTTCTCAACCTCTTCATCGCTCATGGATTCCTTTTCTTCATCCGTAAGCATGGAATACTTCCTCGCCGACTTGGCATTGTACTTCTGATATATCTCATTAATAATATCATTATACTCGCTGACGAAGTCTTTAATCATGTTATAAATACCGTCAGTATCTGTCTCTGTGCTGATGCTGAGCTCCTCATCCTTGTCTGTCACACCACTTACAGTGATTGAAAGGCCATTGATGGAAAAATTATTTGTAGAGGACTTGAATGTAGCGCCATTCAACACGATCTCCGCATCCTGCGCATCGATTCGCGTAGCATTAGAACCATTTGCATATGTTGCCGTGGTATCAAGACCTAATGCCTTCATTGCCCCTGCATTATCTGCCTCAAGCTTAAACTCCTTATCCAACCCCGTATCGGTGGCGCTCACAAAAAATCTCTGGTTCGCCGCATCAAAAGATGCATTCACACCTGCCGAAGATAACTTACTTACAAAATCAGAGATTGTCATATTCTCATCAATCTTAATCTCAGTTGTCTTCGCCTCATCATTCCGGCCTACCGTCAGCTTGAACGTGGTTCCTACCAGTCCGGAGTCGATATCCGAAAGCTTATCAGAAGATTCCCAATTTACCTTTTTCCCTTCGCTGTCTACCTTCTTCTCAAGCTCCGCACCGGTTAAATATCCGGCCTTCGCCACCTGATTAATCTTTAATGACTGTACACCATTAACAGCATTACCAGTCGCCGTAACACTTGCCTTTGTCGGATCGGAAATCTTGGTCTTCTTCTTTGCATAGCTTCCCGTAAAACGCATATCCGACAATGTCTTGCTGTAAAGATTATAAATCTTCTTATTTAAGTCCTGCCATATGTTCTGCTTCCATTCCAGCTTCTTCTGGTCATTCTTCAGGTTTGTTACCTTCTGCGCCTTCGCGCTTACTAAGGATTGTATAACCGCATCTGTATCCATGCCGGAATACATGCCGGTCATTCTCATTAAATCTGACATACCCTATCCCTCCATTGAATTACTATGCTATAGCTTTTCATCTACGAGAACGCCTGCAAGCTCCATGCGCTTCGCAACCAGGTCAAGGCTCTTCTCCGGTGGAATTTCCTTGATAACCTCCTGTGTTTCTTTATCCACTAAGGTAATGGTTATGCGGTTCGTCTTCTCGTGAATACCGAACTTCGCCTCCGCATTGGGCAGTGTTGATGCCACCTGCTGCAAAATCTTCTTAAGCTTATCCTGAAATGCAGTATCATCCTTTACAAGGCTCTCTACATCCCCTGATAACTCAGCTATTTTGTCTGCCGCCTGTGGCTGGCTTTTAAATTTTCCTTCCGTGGATTCAGTATTTTGTGTCTCAACAGTCTTAGCTGCCGTCGGTTGACTCACCGGCTGTATTGGCTGGCTAAGCTGTTGTGTATTAACACCTGTCATAGGCTCTACATACATGCTTATCACCTCCATGTCACGCATGTTAATCAATATTGTTCATTCTTTATATCGGCTTTATTTCATAAAACATTAATAGACAAAGTAATTTTTGTAAATATATTTTCCAGTCTTTGTCCAATGATATCTGTTGACACATTTTGGCACGACTTGTTACATCTGTCTCTTATGAACATCTGACG
>CAMWYL010000174.1 GCA_947178465.1 uncultured Lachnospiraceae bacterium
CTTTTGATAGTGTACAGCTCCCGGTGAGCTGTGGTAAACGGTAAATTTATCTGTGGTTTAATATAGTATACATTAATTTCCCGGATTTGCACAGGTCCTTTCCGGATTGTTGTCCGAACTCCGTATTCTGTGGTATACTTGACATAGCGCAAATCTTCTAAGAAAAGCTCGGGAAATCGGTGTTTCTTCGGAAAGGAAAATGCAATGCCAATATTTCAAAAAGAGCAGCTTTATTTGCTGAAACAAAAAATCAATGAAATGCTTAGTATGCTTAATACATATGATATACATTTAACGGCAAAGTTTAAACCTGTTTTACAAATAATCTCTAATAATATAGAACAGTGTATACTGCATGATTTTGATGGAATTCAAGAGTTAAGCAGATTTATATATGAAGATTGGAGAACCGTTTGTGTAGGAAAAACGGGGATGGAAAATTGGTATCTGAATACATCAGATATAATGTTAAAAGAAAAGTGGAATAAATCGTTTGAGGGCATTGCTTTGTTCATAGAACGCATATTAAATACAAATTTTCTTGTCCCAAGAAAATGGTATGACTACAATGAACTGATCAGGTTGGGGCAAAAATATGAAAAAACGAAAAAGGCTTGGGAGGCAATCATTGAGGAATTAGTGAACGTGCAAAGATATGATCAATCTCCCTTAGAACAGGTGCCGGATGATATATGGTCTTTTGCAAAGATGTTGTGTTTTGAAGGAACAGATGATTCCCTTAAAAAGTGGTTTTTAAAGGATGTTCCGGCATTCGGATATATATCACCAATCCAAATACTTCAAATTGAGAATGGGGAAAATATTTTACGTGTTCTTATGCAGGATATCCCCCTTTAGAAAATATGGGCAATACCAAAATTTATCTTATGAGGAGCTTTATGATGTAATCGATAATTCTATAAGGGAATATCCTTCCATTGACGAGAACCAAATCCTATATTACAATGAAGCAAATGGAAGCATCCCATGAAAAGGAAATGAGGTGAGGCATATGCTGTGCCATATGGTGATTGATTTAAGCTGTGAACTCTGTACAAAGTCTGATGAGAGGACGAGGTTTGTACAGAGATAGGTTTTCGTCCGACATTGGATTTTGTATTGATTTATTCGGAGAATACTATATAGAATAGATTGGAGAAAATTCAATGAAAAATTTTAAAAAATATATTATTTTATGGTTAAGTCAGAGTGTGTCCCAGCTGGGTAGCTCCATGACTTCTTTTGCACTTGTTTTATGGGCATATCAGCAGAGCCAATCGGCGATGTCGGTTTCACTGATGGCATTTTGCAATTATGTGCCTTATATTTTTGTAAGCATTTTTGTCGGAGGCTTTGTGGACAGACATCGGAAGAAGACGATTATGCTCGTTGCGGACACCATTGCGGCGGTCGGCTCGCTGGCTGTCTTTGCGCTCCTTGTGATGGGGCATTTATCTGTTTGGAATATCTATGTGATTAATGTCGTGATGGGTGTTACGACCGCTTTTCAACAGCCGGCGTCCGCGGTCGCGGTAGGAAAGTTGGTGCCGGAGGATAAGATATCCAATGTGAGCGGGCTGAATTCCTTCTCAAGCAACCTGATTGTCGTATTTTGTCCGATGCTCGCGGCGACGCTGTTTACTGCGGGAGGGCTTCCCCTTATTCTGGTAATTGACTTGGCAAGCTTTCTGACGGCGTTTAGTGTGCTGTTGTTTGTCATTCATATTCCGGAGCAGTTTGAGCAGAAGGAACATCAGTCTCCGTTTGCGGGAACCGCGGAGGGCTTTCGTTTCCTGAAAAAGGAGAGCGGGCTTCTGTATATCATGCTCACGATGGCATTGATTAATTTTTTTTCGCGACTGACCTATGAAAACATATTGTCGCCGATGATTCTCGCAAGGAGCGGCAATAACAGCTTCGCGTTGGGCGTGGTGAACGCATTTATGGGAGTTGGCGGTATTGTCGGCGGTATTATTGTATCCGTCAAGAAGGAAAGCCGTAACAAGGCAAGCGCGATTTATTATTCAGCGGCGTTTTCGTTCCTGTTTGGGGACCTGTTGATGGCGGCGGGAAGAAATACCATCTGGTGGTCGATTGCGACAATCGCGGCCAGTGTGCCGATACCGTTTATTATGGCGAATCAAAATGCAATTCTGTACAGAAGGATTCCGCAGGAGATGCAGGGAAGGGTGTTTGCGGTAAGAAATGCTATCCAATACAGCACAATTCCTGTCGGTATTCTTTTGGGCGGCTATCTGGCGGATTATGTGTTTGAGCCGTTTATGCGTGCAGGAGGGAACGCTGCAAAGCTGCTGGGGCAGGTTGTGGGAACCGGTACCGGGAGCGGTATGGCGGTCATGTTTCTGTGTACGGGAATTTGCGGCTTTATGGTCAGCGTTTTGTCCTGCTTTAGCCGCAAAATCCGCGCCTTAAATGACGAGTCCGCGCCGGAGGCAAAGCCGTGACAGATGACGGGCTCGTGTCGGAGGCAAAGCCGTGATTGCGGGTGCGCGAAGTATAGTGCCAGGGGGCAGGAACCACGCGAAATATCCGGACATATCTTATATAGAAAATATTGAAGGTAGTATGGTGCATATGATATATACCATACCGGAAAGGCAGAGTGATTTTATGCCAAATACGAATTTGGTTCCTGTAACCGGCACAATTTTTAATATTTCAAGAGGTAATGACTGCTGCAGTCAAATGGTATCGCTGCGGACTGACGATGGCGTTGTGAATTTTATGGTAACGCCGCAGACACAGGTGATTGACAACCGGCAGCTGCGGTTGGGAATGCGGGTTGCCGCGTTTTATGATTCCGGACTGCCGGTGCCGATGATCTTTCCGCCGCAATACCGTGCGCAGGTCATTACTTCCCTTGACAGGAACGAACAGGTGATGTTGAGCTATTTTGACCGAAATCTTCTGGCGGAGGACCGTTCCCTGCAGTTGAATATCTCGGGAAATACGCCCATCAGGACGGTAAACGGCCAGAATTTCAACTGTAATCCGGCGGACCGGACGCTGCTTGTTTATTATTCGGCAACGACCCGAAGCATTCCGCCCCAGACTGCGCCGTCGCGGATTGTCGTATTTTGCTAAGCAGTCGGCATTGATAAGCTGAAAAGAGAGTATACGTGCAAATGAAAAACAGAAAAACCAAGAGAACAATAAGAAAGCAGTCTCTGCTTCTCCTGTCCCTGCTCCTTCTTTCATGGGGGCTGGCGGGCTGTGGCGGAAGCAGTGTGTCTGAGACACGGATGCTGATAACGGGAGATATCCCTCTGTCAGTACAGGAAGGCTGGCGGCAGATGGCGGAGCACTGGGAGCGGCCGATTGATTTTCCGTTTTGGGAATCGGAGACGTATTCGGTTGTGTTGGCTTTAAGCGAGGAAAGCCGTGGCGAATATGAGCTGCGGCTCTATGACGCGGACGGACGGCGTTTACAGCAGATTTCATGTGGAAAGCTTGTGGGACCGATCCAATTGAACTGTGACGACTTATATTATTTTGGACGAAAATATCTGGGGATTTTCTCTGCCGACAGTCCCACGGGGCTGTTTTATGCATGGGAGGATGAGCGGTTTTCGGAGAACCCGATTGAAGTTCCGCGATATGCGGAGAGTCGTGGGACGGATGTACTGACCGTTACGGAGGACGATACAGGCTGTCAGACAGAGGAGCTTTATCAGCTCAATTGGAAGAAGAACCGGATGGAGCCGGTTCGGAGCCGGAAGCTGCAAAGGGATACGGGATTTATTGAAATATGGGATTATATGGAGAACTGCTGCCTGTTTTCGGGCATTGCGCGGCTGGATGAGGCGGGAGAGCCTGTAAATCGGGAATATTATGACATGCTTTTATGGGAGAACCGTTATTCCTTGTGGGATGACCCGGAAGCGAAGAGCACTGTTTCGGTATCGGTAAGGGATGATGACGGGCGGTTCGTGGAGGAGGAATACGAGAGTCGGGAGACATTTCTGGCAGCGTATGGCTTTGCGAACAGCACTCCCATATATGAATACCATGACGAATACCGGAACCTTCAGCTGGAGCTGTACCGGAATGAGGATACGGGGGAATTCTGCGGGATTGCCTATTCGTATGCCTTTAACAGTGAATGGGAAAAGCGCGTGACAATGTATGGCTTTTACTGCGACAGCGCTGTAACGGAGGCGTGGAATGGCGGATGGCAGGACTATTCCGTAGCGGAGGAAGGATACAATGGGTCAGAGGCCGTGGAGGATTATGAGGAAATTATAGCGTATACACCGGACGGGAAGCCGGATTACTTCAAATCACAGGGCATTGCAGAGTGGGAAGAGGGCTATAAGCAGCTTACGACCGTATTGGAAATCAACCATGTCTATCGGGACGACGGGACGCTGTTTTATCGGGAATACCACCATAATTCAAGGATATTCTATACGACATTCAGTAATCTGAACAGCTTTTTTGACGAAAGCGGCCGGCTGGCTTTTGAGAGCGGTTATATTACGCACGGGCATCTGGAAAAATATTATATTTATGAGGATGAAGGCGATACGCCCACATACGTCATATGCCTTGACTATAATCCGAGTGCGTTGTATGCTGAGATAATCCGGTATGAATAAAAATTAAACGGAATAATAAAACAGGTGTTGACAACAATGGTCTAATGCGTTAAACTGACATTAAGTTTAATGCATTAGACCGTTTGCGTCTAAAGGGAATTTTTCAGATTGTATTGTTAGGAAAGGAAGGGATATGGAGATGGAGATACCGAAAATATTTGAAAGCGAATATCGCTTTTGTGAAATCCTTTGGGAGAACGAACCGATATCCGGCAGTGAGCTGGTGCGGCTTTGTAATGAGAAATTAGAATGGAAAAAATCAACCACTTATACGGTGATACGCCGACTCTCGGAGCGCGGCATTCTGAAATCCGAGGACGCGGTCGTGACCTCGCTGGTGTCCAAGGAGGATGTGCAGTCGGCCAAAAGCGCGGAGGTAGTGGAACGGACCTTCTCAGGCTCCCTGCCGAGCTTTATCGCTGCGTTTACGAGGAAGAAGAACCTCTCAAAGCAGGAGATTGACGAGATTCAGAAGATTATTGATACATACAAGGGGTAGCCACACGGATATGGTTATATTCAAACAAATCCGTTGTTGAAAGGAGAGTATGCATGGAAAGATTGTTTATCCGGATTTTTAATATGAGCATATCGGCAAGCTGGCTCATTCTGGCCGTGATTGCCGTCCGGTTCCTGCTCAGGAAGGCACCCAAGAGTATGCGCTGCTTTTTGTGGCTCTTGGTAGGGATACGGCTTCTGCTTCCGTTTTCCATAGAGTCCGTGTTCAGCCTTATTCCCAATACACAGGTTATGGAAGAGCAGAGTACTTATCGGCAGCAGCAACCGGCGATTTTCACGGATACGGCAGCAGCCGGGCAGTCGATAGGACAGCTGCCGTACGAGGAGGCTGTGACGATTGCAGCAACCGGCGTCAATAAGACGTGGAACATAAGAACTGTCTGTACGCATGTGTGGATTGCCGGAGTGGCATTGATGCTTGGCTACATAGTGGTCAGTTGGATACGCATCCGTCGTCGGGTAAAGACTGCCGTGCCGATGGACTTTGCGATTGATGAGGAGCATCAGACAAGAGTTTATCAGAGCGATATGATAGACAGCCCGTTCCTGTTCGGAATCGTGCCTCGCATTTATATTCCGAACGATATAGCGGCTGAGAACCTGCCTTATGTTATTCTGCATGAAAAGGCGCATATAAAGAGAGGGGACTATCTGATAAAGCCGATAAGCTTCCTGATTCTCGCGGTATATTGGTTTAATCCGCTTATCTGGGCGGCCTATGCGATGCTTTGTAAGGATATTGAGCTTGTGTGTGATGAAATGGTTATCCGCAAGCTGGGAGAGCAGTGTAAAAAGGCCTATTCACAGGCGCTTCTTACCGGCGCCGTAAACCGCAGGATGATTACGGCCTGCCCGGTCGCCTTCGGTGAGGTCGGGGTGAAAGCTCGGGTAAAGAACGTGCTGAATGACAAAAAGCCTGCGTTTTGGATCCTTGTGGCGTCGATACTCGCGTGTATCATCGTTCCGGTTTGCTTTATGACCCGGAAAAAAGAGGAGACAATGGAAGCACAGGCAACCCCGGAGCAGTTGGCAGGAACATATGATATGGCAGTGTCACAGCCGGACGCGTATACATTCGTTCCATATTTGGAGCTTGGCACAGAGGGCAGTTTTGCGTTGAGCTATAGCATGCTCAGCTCGTATTGGCCGCATTCCGAGAACTATGAGATTAAGGGAAATGTTTTGACGGTGACGACGGATGACGGATTGTACCACTATCAGTTTACCATTACCGACAGCGGCAGCCTGATTTTTGACGCGGCGAATTCTTCGGAGACAGCATGGGATGATAAAATGTCGGAGGCGCCGCTCGTGGATGGTGCAGAGTTTGTGAAAAGAGCTTCCGTGGCGGCAAAAGAGGAGGAACCGGACATTGCACAGACAGAGGAGCTGCTGCAAAAGGCAGACGCGCTTTCCGAGGAGCTGGACCGGAAATGGCTTCACGGTGAAGCCGCAACGTCACAGGCGTTATATTTATATGTAAAACAGGCAGAGCTGGAAGCGTTGAAAAAGCAGCTTCAGGCAGAACTGGACGAGATGGAAGAGCTGACAGCCTTGATGCAGGCAGAAGTGAAAACGCTGGAAGAGGGGCATCAGGAAGAGGCTCGGCAGGCTCGGGAGGTGCGGATGCAGGAAATTTCCATGGAGCTGCAAATTTCTCTTGAACAGTTAGAGAAAAAGCAGGCTATGCTTGAGGCGCTGCTTGCGCTGGAGAGACAGGAATTGGATGCGCGCGGCTACATAGAGCAGTGGGCGCAGGCCTTCTGCAACCGTGACGCGG
>CAMWYL010000175.1 GCA_947178465.1 uncultured Lachnospiraceae bacterium
GAATTTGCAGCGCAAGCGTAGCAAATTCTTTGAACGCAAGCTGCTGAGCTTGCGTATTTGAGAATTGGAGTAATGTGCGATAACATAAATCAATCAGGAAAGAATTTGCAGCGCAAGCGTAGCAAATTCTTTGAACGCAAGCTGCTGAGCTTGCGTTTTTTGCCTGTACGTGGCATAATAGAAGAAACAGTTGTGATACGATAAGGCACGATAGATTAAGGAGTGGATGACACTGGTTAAGAGAAGATATGTGAGGACGCGCTCCTTGCAGCAGGACATGGTAATAGATCAGGCGATTGTGGACCGTGCGGGCAGAATCCTGATTGCGCGGAATACGGCGATGGACGAGTACCTGATATCCTCGCTTGTCAAGATGGGAATTCCCGGGGTTTATATCCGGGAGGGCGAGGAGGATGAGGAGCCGGCAGACAGCGGAACGCCGGCAGTCGCGCCTGCAATTGAGCGGGCAATCGAGAAGAGCACGGTTCCGGACAGGACCAAGGTGCAGCTGACGGAGAGCGTGAAGGCGCGTGTTGTGGAGGGAATACAGTACCTTTACAACGATACGGATTCCCCGAACTTCACGAATACGACGCGCACGATTACGGATGATTTGATGAAGGCAATTTCGGACAATGACGCGATTGCAGTGGATATCAGTGCGCTCAAAATAAGCGATGAGTATACCTTCAAGCACAGTGTGGATGTTGCGACGATGTCGATGATCGTCGCCAAAAAGTACGGTTTGAACGAGCGGGAGGTCTATGAGATTGGAATCTCGGGGCTTTTGCATGATGTGGGCAAGTCCAAGATTCCCAATGAGATTTTGAATAAGGCGGGTAAGCTGACCGACGAGGAATTCGCCATGATGAAGCAGCATTCCCTTTTCGGCTACGGTATCCTCAAGGACAAGGAGGACTTGTCGAATCCGATAAAGATGGGCGTGCTCCAGCACCATGAGAAGATAAACGGCAGGGGTTATCCGATGAGCGTGGCGGGGGATAAGATTAACCTGTTCGCACGGATTATTTCCGTATCGGATATTTATGACGCGCTGGTAACGGAGCGTCCGTATAAGAAGCCGTTCTCACCGCGAGATGCGGTAGAGATGATTATGTCCATGACGGAGGAGCTGGATATCAGTGTGATGAGAAGCTTTCTGGAGAGCGTGATTCTGTATCCGGTAGGGACGGATGTGGAGCTGAGCACCGGGGAGAAGGCGCGGGTTATCGAGAACAATCCGAAATATGTGCTTCGGCCAAAGGTAATGGGGCTCAAAACCGGAAAGACCTATGACTTGGCGGATATCAGCAACGCAAGCATCGTTATTCTGTAGACAGGGAGTTTGGGTTCCATGGACAGAATTGCATTAATCGGCATTATTGTGGAGGATATGGACTCCGTTGAAGCGCTCAACGAGTGTCTGCATGAATACGGGAGCTATATTATCGGAAGAATGGGTGTACCCTATCGGGAGAAGAGCGTCAACATTATCAGCGTAGCGATTGACGCGTCGCAGGATGTGATTAACGCACTTTCCGGCAAAATAGGGAGGCTTTCCGGAATCACGGTAAAGACCATTTATGCCAAAACAAAATAGAGGTTTTTATAAGGTTCTTTAAAAAAGTGTTGACAGCATGTATGACAAGTGATATATTCCTGTTATACCTACCGGATAGATAGGAAATAACCGGATGGAAGATGGGAGGAGCTTATGAAAAATTTATTGACGAAAAAGGTATTGGCATTGGTGTCGGCATCCGTATTGACGGCAGGACTGCTTGCAGGCTGCGGTTCATCGGACAAGGGCGGGACGATTAAGGTAGCGGCATCCGCGACCCCGCATGCGGAAATCCTGGAACAGGTTACACCGATTCTGGAGGAACAGGGTTGGACGCTTGAGGTAACGGTTTTTGATGATTACATATTGCCGAATAACGTAGTGGAGAGCGGGGAGATGGACGCAAATTACTTCCAGCATATTCCGTATCTTGACAGCTTCAACGAGGAGCAGGGGACGCATCTGGTAAATGCGGGCGGTATCCACTATGAGCCGTTCGGCATCTATCCCGGGCAGAAGTCAGACCTGAGCGCGCTTACGGACGGCGATGTTATTGCGGTACCGAACGATACAACCAACGAGGCGCGTGCGTTGCTTTTGCTTGAGGCAAACGGTGTTCTCAAATTAAAGGAGGGCGCAGGCTTGTCCGCAACAGTCAACGACATTGAGGAAAAGCTTGTCAACGTGGAAATTCTGGAGCTTGAGGCGGCGCAGGTTGCGCGTGTGAAGGATGAGGTTGCCTTTGTCGTATTGAACGGCAATTATGCGTTACAGGCAGGTTTTTCCGTGGCGAGGGACTCCGTGGCATATGAGACCTCCGATTCTGAAGCGGCAAAGACATATGTGAATGTCATTGCAGTGAAGGAAGGACATGAGAATGACGAGGGTATCAAGGCGCTTGTCGAGGCGCTAAAGTCCGATAAGATTAAGCAATTCATTAACGATACCTATGATGGCGCGGTAATTCCCTTTGAATAATGTATGAGTATCCGAAGAACGCAGGCTGGTAGGGCTTGCGTTTTTCTTTTTAACCCGATATGATGGAAGGAGAACAGGCTTCGATAACAGAGTCTGATGGAGGATGAGATGATGGAGGGCGAGGAAAGAACGGTCGCGGAGATAGAGCAGGATCTTCGGAAGCGGTACCGCAAAAACATATGGTGCAAGTTTACCAAGGCAATCCGTGAGTACGATTTGGTACAGGAGGGGGACAAAATAGCGGTATGCATTTCCGGCGGCAAGGATTCGATGTTAATGGCAAAGCTTTTTCAGGAGCTGAAGCGTCACAATAAGTTTGCGTTTGATGTGGTTTTTCTTGTGATGGACCCGGGCTACAGCCCTGCAAACCGGCAACGGATAGAGGACAACGCAAAGCGGCTGGGCGTCCCCGTCACGATATTTGAGTCCGATATTTTTTCTTCGGTATTCCATATAGAAAGCTCTCCATGTTATCTGTGCGCTCGGATGCGGCGCGGGTATCTGTACAGCAAGGCGCGGGAGCTTGGCTGCAATAAGATTGCGCTGGGACATCACTATGATGATGTGATTGAGACGATTCTGATGGGAATGCTGTATGGAGGACAGGTGCAGACGATGATGCCGAAGCTTCACAGCACGAATTTCGAAGGAATGGAGCTGATTCGCCCAATGTATCTGATTCGGGAGGAACATATCAAGGCATGGCGCGATTATAACGGACTTGCCTTTCTGCAATGTGCCTGCAAATTCACAGAGGCGTGTGCAGACCCTGAGAATAAGGAGACGACCTCCAAACGTCAGGAGGTCAAGGAGCTGATTCGTACCTTGAAAAGGGCGAATCCCTTTGTGGAGGGCAATATTTTTAAGAGCGTGGAGAATGTAAACCTGAGCACGGTTATTGCATATAAGCAGAATGGAAAAAAGCATCATTTTCTGGACGATTACGATTCAATCAGAGGAGAAGAGTAGGAGGTAAGGCGAAGATGGCGGCATATTTATTTGTACATTTTATCGGTGAGCAGAAGGACGGGGAACAGATTTATTTTTCCGTGAGCAGGGATGGTCTGCATTGGACGGATTTGAATGAGGGCAGACCGGTATTAAAATCCACGATAGGCACAAAGGGGGTACGTGACCCCTTTGTGGTAAAACATCCGGATATGGGAATGTATTATCTGATTGCGACGGATTTGCGCATTGAGGCGGGGCTTGGCTGGGAGGCGGCACAGTACCGTGCAAGCCGGGATTTGATTGTGTGGGAATCGGCAGATTTGGTGAACTGGAGCGGGCCGCGCGCCTGTACGGTGGGTATTGAAGGCGCCGGCTGCGTGTGGGCGCCGGAGGCTGTTTATGACAGACAAAAGGACAGCTTTTTTGTATTCTGGGCGTCGATGACCCGAAAACCGGGCGAGGCGGAGGGTAGGCAGCGTATCTATGCCGCATGGACGAAGGATTTCAGGGAGTTTACGGAGCCGTTCCTGTATATAGAGAAGACACAGCATGTGATTGATACGACAATTATTGAGAACGGTGGGCGGTTTTACCGTATCTCAAAGGACGAGACGAGCAAATGCCTGATCTTGGAAGCATGCGATACGCTTACAGGGGAATTTCGTGAGATTCATTCCGATACGCTTTCGAAGCTTTTCGGCGTCGAGGGACCGGAGTGTTACCCGCTCCCCGGCGGGACGGATTGGTGCCTGATAGCGGACCGCTTCGCCGAAGGGAAGGGCTATCTGCCGATGCGCGTTACCGATTGGGAAAAGGGGCAGATAACGATATTAGAGGAAGCGGAGTATGATTTTGGCAGAACCAAAAAGCGCCACGGCGGGGTGATGCCGATTACGGACGAGGCGTATGAGGCGTTGGTGAAGCATCCGTTTTCCCGTTAATCGAAATCAGCCGATAAAGATACTTCTCAAAATGCACGCCGTGGTCGCGGGGAATATCGTTTTCGGATGCCTCCACAATCGCAGGCTGTAGAAAATTGACTGCCTGATGAAGCGCATCAGAAACAGACTGTCCCTTTACAAGACAGCCGATAATAACGGATGCAAATAAATCTCCCGTACCGGAGAAGCTTCGGCCGGTATAGGGCGTCTCCACATAGCAGCGGCTGTCCGCAGAGACGGCAAGATTGCCGATGACCACCGTATTGCCCGTATTCCGGATAATGCCGGTCACAATTACTGTTTGTTTTGTTTCCGCTTGCGCCATCAAACGGCGCCCGATATCACAGATACGGTCGAGGTAATCCTGATTCCCTGAAAATGCGGTAATGGCATCATAATCCGCGTCGGTAAGCAGGCAAAGCTCCGTCAGGTTCGGTGTGATAATGTCTGCCTTGCGGGTCAGCGCCTTCATGCTGTCTGACAGCTCCTTCGTAAAGATGGGAAATTTCTGTCCGTTATCGCCCATAATCGGGTCGGCAAGATAGAGTGTGCCGTCCGCATGGAAGCGGGAGAGAAAATAGAGTACATTGTCTGCCTGCGCGGCGCTTCCAAGGTAGCCGGAACAGATTCCGTCAAAGCCGATATCCATCTGAGACCACTCATCCGTGATCAGATTCATTCTGTTTGTGTAGTCATCGAAATAATAGCTTGGAAAGCCTGTTTGTGCGGATAAAATCGCGGTCGGCAGCGGACAGGCCTGTATGCCGAGCGCGGATACCACCGGAATGGCAGCAGTCAGGGAGCATTTCCCGAAGCCCGATAAATCGTTAATTAAAGCAATCCTTTTCATATCTGTAACCATGCTCCTTTCTCAGCCTGCGAGTTTGTGCGTGAAAGATGAGTTTTCCCTCTTTTCCCTATGCCAATATCCATATAGCATGCCATATTTATAGCATGTATATACAAGAGAGTTTATCGGATAAAGCGTCCGATTGCAAGAGCGCAGTGCAAAGATTTTGATTGTCGCCATCCGAAATATGTGGTAAATTGTTAAAAGAGACAGTTTATGCCATAGGAAATCGCGACAGAGTAAATTACTTAAGCAAAAGCGAAGCTTTTTGGAATTGAGTGCGTCGGTACTCGATTTTTACAAAGATGGAGGAAGATACATTGAAGAAAAAATTAAAACGCGGCATTGCGATTGGAGTGCTGCTGATAGGCATATTTGCCGCTTATCTGATGTGGCCGAAGAGAACCGTTGCGACGCCCGAAAGTGCGCGGGAGCTTGATTTGAGCGCGACACAGAATGTGGAGCTTTACCTTGCCGAGGAGGACTTTGCGCAGCAGATGGCGGAGGTGGTGCTGCCCTATCTGGAGGCGCACAGGACGACGGGATACATAGAGGGCTACGACGGGCAGCAGCTATATTGGGAACAGTATACGGCACAGGAGCCGAAGGCGCATATTGCGATTGCACACGGATATACGGATGCTTCCTATAAATTCAGGGAAATCATCTATTATTTTCTCAAGAACGGGTACTCCGTGAGCATTATGGACCAACGCGGACACGGCTATTCCTATCGGTCGAGTACGGATCTGTCCAAGGTGACGGTTGATTCCTTTGACGAATATGTGGAGGATTATGTCATTTTTATTGATTCGGTGGTCAGGCCTTCTCTTGAGAAGGACGAAGAGCTGTTTATCTATGCGCATTCCATGGGCGGCGCCATAGCCGCGCTTTTGCTGGAGCAGGATGATACGATGTTTGACGCGGCGGTGCTTTCTTCCCCGATGATGGAAATTCAGTTTAACGGGTTGCCGGATAACCTTGCGAAGCTGATCGTGGGCGGCGCAAATCTGTTCGGGCAGGGGGAGTCGTATATTGTCGGGAACGGTGCTTATGATGGTATCTATAATTACACCGACAGCTCCTACAACAGTGAAGCGAGATACACGTATCTGCATGACGCGCAGAAGGCAGACGAATACTATCAGACGAACGGTGGTTCCTTCCGGTGGTTGAAGGCGGCGATTGCGGCAATGGATGAAGTCAATCAAAACGCGGCTTCCTTTACGACAAATGCCCTTCTGTTTCAGGCGGCCTGCGATTCGACGGTCGGGGCAAGCGGGCAGAATGCGTTTGTGAACAAGGCACAGAACGTACAGATGATCATAGTCCCGGATACTAAGCACAACATTCTGTTTGCGGGAAATGACGTGTTGGTTCCTTATATGAATACGATTCTGGCGTTTTATGAGGCCAACCTGTGACGATTACGGATTGAACGACGGGCGCCTTTGTGGTAAAATGAAAAAAGATTTATTGCTTGGAAACTTTAGACAGACGAGAAATGAGGGAAACTATGGGTGGTTTTTTTGGCGTAGCATCAAAACAGGATTGTATATTTGATTTGTTTTTCGGAGTGGATTATCATTCCCATTTGGGAACCAGACGCGGCGGCATGGCAGTGTATGGG
>CAMWYL010000176.1 GCA_947178465.1 uncultured Lachnospiraceae bacterium
TGTATTTTGGGAACGCTTGCGTCCCGGCGGACGGGAGAGTCGTCTTATATTATGAATACGCCCTTTGCCGTGACCACCTTCTTTACGGTGGTGGCAATCTATATCGTGGGACAGTCCGTCGGCGGGAAAGCGGAGCAGTCGGAGCGCATGGGAAGTGCATTGCGGTTTTGTGCAGACAGGGTATTGGGAATTTATCTGCTGCATCCGTTGGTGATCAATCTGTTTCGTGCGGCAGGCTTTGAAGCCTCCGTATGCAGTCCGATATTGTTTATTCTGCTTGTGACGGTGGCGGTGTTTCTTGTGAGCGGACTGATTTCACTGGTTTTGTCTAAGATACCTGTTATAAGGAGATTGGTTCGATAAAAAAAGAGCGAGGTTATATTATGGGAAGCGGTTTTTTGATATAATCAAGATAAATGCAAATGAGGATGGGAGGAAAAGAAAATGCATCAGCCCAAAACGGTCCGGAAAATGATTGCGGGAAGGCCATATATGCCGTTGGCTGCATTGTTGTTGGTTCTTTTGCAGGCATCTTTGGGCGTCGTGGAGGTCCTTGTGCTGGAACGCTTTGTCGATGGTTTTTCCGGATTTCAGTGGCACCGGTCAGCGCTGTTCGCCGTGGCGTTAGCCGGAATGTATGCGTTTCGCTATATTCAGGCGCCTCTGCTTGACTATCTGAAAAACGGTATCTGTCTGCAGGTGCGCGCACATCTGGACAGGGAAATCATAGAGAAAACAGCCCGCATCGAGGCGGCCGCGCTTGAAGATACGGATAATCAGGCGCTTTTGAACAGACTGCAGGACAAGCCGGAGAACCGTTATGTGGACGGTTTTTTTGCCATTCTGCAAATAATGGGTGGAGCACTGGAAACTGCCGGTATTTTTGTGCTGGTTGTGGGAAGCGTCCCCTTCTTTTTGCCGGTGATTTTGCTGCTTCCGGGTCTGATGGCAGTTGCATTTCGCCTGATTGGAAAGAGCAGAGTATCGATGTACCGGACACGACAGGAGATTGGGAGACGCGGTGACTATCTTTCCGGTCTGCTGTTTGAACGGCGTCTGGCGCAGGAGAAAAAGCTGTTTGGCTATACACGCTACATTCAGGAGCTCTATGAGGAGGAAAACATCCAATCCGGTCGGCAGATGCTTGGAAGTGTCTTTTTTGTCAATGCGGTCTTATGGATTTACGATAACATTACATATCTTTTTTCGGCATCTGCTTATTTGCTGTTCCTGATACCGCTTTACAGGGGAACAATCAATATCGGATTATATATCGCAATCATTCCCGCGCTGACAAGACTTGGAGCCTTTTTTGTGACGGTCGGCAGCAGCTGTCTGCCGACATATCAGGCATATCGTGCATGTCTGGCGGATATGGGAAAGCTTTATGCCCTGCCGGAGCAGTGGTATGACCACAGGGAAACGGTGCCCACAGACAGCGCGCCGGTGTTTCATGTCATTCGGGGAGAGAATGTCGTGTTTGCCTATCCGGGACAGGAAAAGCTGGTGCTGGATGGACTCAGCTTTACGTTTGAAGCAGGGAAAAATTATGCGTTGGTGGGAGAAAACGGCTGCGGAAAGACAACGCTGATAAAGCTGCTGATGGGCTTCTATCGACCGCAGAGCGGTATAATTACGATAGACGGTGAGGATATACAGGAGATGGAATTTGGAAGGCTGCAACGGTTCTTTTCGGCGGTTTTCCAGGATGCAAATCGCTATGAGTATACAATTAAGGAGAATATAAGGATTTCTGCCCTGGAGGAGGAAGCGCAGGATTCCGAAATGCGGCGTGTCGCGCGGGAAGCGGAGCTGGATTCGTGGATTATGTCCTGCGCAGATGCATATGATACAAGGCTGGGGCAATTGGAGGAGGGCGGCGTCGAGCTCTCGGGCGGACAATGGCAGCGGTTGTCCATTACGCGGATGCTGTACCGCAAAGCGGGAATTTATATCTGGGATGAGCCGACTGCAGCGATGGACCCTTTGGCGGAGTCACGCCTTTATACGGATTTTTTACAGAAGCGCTCTGCGGACTGTGCCAATATCTTTGTGACGCACCGTCTGGGAGCGGCGGTCAGTGCGGATGAAATCTGTGTTATGGAAAACGGGCGGTTTGTGGAGCAGGGAAGCCATGCACAGCTGATGCAGCATTCCGACGGGCTGTATTGCCGGATGTTTCAGGCTCAGAAAGGAATGTACGAATGAAGAATATTATAAGGGCTTTAAAGTTGATAATTCCAATGGCGCCGTTTCGTATGACGGTTTATCTGCTGCTGTCCCTGCCGGGAGCTGTTCTTCCCACGGTGATGCTGTATTTGCAGCGGCGGATTGTGGACAACGCGGCCGGTTTAAACCGCGAGCTGTCCGTGCTTTGGTATATGAGACCGGTTTTTCTGCTGATTGCGGTCTATATGGTGTTGAAGCTGTTTGAGCTGCTTTCCAAGCAGTATATGGAGTTTGGCTATTTCCGTTATGTTTTTATGGGACTGGATGCGCGAATCCATGAAAAGAGCGCACGGATTTCGCTGGAGTATTATGACAGTGCCCGGTATTATCAGATTGTGCAGAATGCGAAGCAGGCGTCTATGTTTCTTGTGTTTACCGCGAATCTCGCGATTATGTCGCTTGTCTTAGGTTGTAATTTGTTGTCTGTGGGCGGATATCTTACCGCGCTTCATCCGGTGCTGCTTGTTTTTGTGGTGCTGGTGAGTGCGCCGGTGGTTATAGAGAAGGTGCAGGGAGCAAAGTATCGGTCAAAGCTGTTGCAGGACACGGTACAGGCACAGCGCAGGAAAAACTATGCTTTCGGCCTTTTGGCGGCGGGAGAGCGCAAGAAGGAGCTTTCCCATCATGGAGCCTGCGGTTTTGTGGCGGATAAATATCTGGAGGCATGCGCAGAGACTGACACGCTGGAGCGACGCCACATAGGACAGATGGGACGGAACGCGCTTGTCCTTGCGGGGATAAAGGCATTGCTGCATGGGATGTCTGTTTTTATAATGGTCCGGCTGCTGGTGACGGAGAGAATTACGATAGGCGGTTTTTCTGTCCTTCTGACGAGCTTTGCCACACTTACGAATGCTTTTACGCAGTTGTTCAATCACGCGGGTGAAATCCTGCAGACAAGCGTGATGTCGGAGGCATTTTTTACACTGATGGAGTTTGAAGTGAAGGATGGCACAAGCTGTATGGAGCCGGTGCATTCCATAGAAGGAGGATGCAATCACGAAATTGCGCGGTTGGAGAAGGTATCCTACAGGTATCCCAATACAGAGACCTTTGCGTTAAAGGATATATCGCTGTCGGTAAGACGAGGGGAAAAAATTGCTATTGTGGGAGAAAACGGCGCAGGGAAAACGACGCTGGCAAAGCTGCTTTCCGGGTTCCTTTTGCCGACAGAAGGCTTTCTTACGTTGGGCGGAATTCCGAGAGAGGAGCTGATGGAGGACAGCTGCTTTGCGCAAATCAGCGCGGTATATCAGGACTTTGGACATTATAAGCTTACCTTGGCGCAAAACGTTTATCTGGGCGATGCAGTCGGGAATCGTGATGTCTTAAAGCCAATGGATATGGAGAGAATCCGCGGTGCGCTGGATTGGGCGGGAGTACTGCTTAGCGACAAACCGGAGGAGCTGCTTCTCGGCAGGGAGTTTGGCGGAACAGAGCTGTCCGGCGGTCAGTGGCAGCGGGTCGCATTGGCGCGGAGCTGTTACCGACAGCGTCCGATCGTGTTTCTGGATGAGCCGACCGCGGCGATTGACCCGTTAGAAGAAAGGGCACTCTATGAGAAGCTGGATGAGCTTGGAAATGACAAAAGTGTCATATTAGTGACGCACCGGTTAGGCGCGGTTCGCAACGCGGACAGGATTGTTGTGCTGGAGGACGGCAGCATTGTTGAGACCGGAAGCTTTGCGGAGCTGATAGACCGGAAGGGGCGCTTTTACCGTATTTGGAATGAACAGGTGAAGTGGTATCAGGCGTAGGAGGTACACAATGCAGATGAGAATAAATCAGGCAGGGAAACACTTCTTCGGATAGTGGAGGGAGTTATTGCGGTGGTTGGCTTAATAATATCAGGGTGTATTCGTTCTCAGATATCCTGATAATGGGAACTGCATAAAATGACGAAAGTGCCATAAAATGATTGGCGAAATGTCGTGAAATGTCTATATTCGAATAATGAATGTCGTGGAGAAAGTTGCGTTTTGCCGGAGGATGTGATAGATTGAAGGAGACGGCACAAATGTTTTGGAACGGACAATAGTGAATTCACGGAAGATAATATAGAGGAGGGACATGATATGTTTGAAACATGGCTGGAGCAGGAGGAAAGAACGGCGAAAGAAAAATGCCGGATGGCTCGTATTGTGAGGATTTTGTACATAGTGCTTATGATTCCGATTGCATTGACGCAGCTGTTTTTGCTGTTGGACGGACCTGGAGATTTTTATATAGTGAGTATAGGCTTTTTAATTTTCATCATTGTCGCAGGTTGGTTCTTTTTTTCGCTTGGAAGTTATAAAAAGGCCTTTATAAATCCGCTTTTGGCATCTGTTGAACGGGAGCTGCCAACGGATGCGGAGAAGCAGGAGTTTGCCCGACAGATGCAGAGTAATCCTGCACATATCGTCTATGCTCCGAATCCGCAATGGAAGGCCTGTGATATGCTGGTCACGGCAGACTACTGCTACTGTCGGCAGCCAAGAAAGAGCCGTATTATCCGGAACAGGGAAATCAGGAAGGTGCTTTTGGCGCCGGATGACTATACCGTGGGGCGGGGGCATATGCGGCAATGCTACAGGTTGGATGTATTTACTGCGGATAATGGGGAAAAGCCTGCTTGGAGAGCGTATTTTCTGAGAGAGGATGAGTTATATACCGCATCCACGAAGCTTCAGGAGGGTCTTCCGACGGAAGCCGTCATTCAGGATGATGTGGTATATGGCAAGACGGAAGAGGGCAGAAAGGAAGCGCGCAAGAAAGCTCTGATTCAGGCGCTGATAGCGTTTGCTTTTGTGGCGGCTATGATTGCTTTGGCGAAGCTGATTTAAAATTATACAATAAAGGCTTTTTATATATGTGTGGGATTTGTTTATCTGAAATCATCAAATTACAATCGGGATTTGAATGAGGTAAAACACAATGAGCAAGTATATTTCTTTATGGGAATATGTGCAGAGTAGTGGAAATCAATCTTTTAAGTTGAAATTTGAAGAAATACAGAATATTGCCGGGATACCAATAGATCACTCCTTTCTAAAATACAAGAAGGAACTTACAGAGTACGGCTATCAAGTTGGGAAAATATCCATGAAAGAACAAACTGTTATCTTTAATTAGATTGACTGACAGATTCCTGTTTGTCTATTGCAATATCTAAGAGAGATAAGTTAAGGCTTATCTTTTTAAACCTGCATTCGGACATAACCATTTGTACCAAATAAGGATATGTCAGATTGCTCTAACATACCCTTAAACTCTCAAAAACATTGATTTTACAGTATTTCTAATTAGCTGAAGTATCTCTTCAACAGACCTTCAAATGCCTTTCCGTGTCTTGCCTTGTCATAGAATAAACTGAAAAATCCTTATATTGCAAGGCTTTTCAGCTATAGGTATTAAAAAACCCACTTTGAAACACAGCCCTAATGAGGTAAAACAGCAGATATATTTTGCATTTTGATATAAGTTGATTCTTTAAAAATCTACTTTTTCCCTTCACTGTCAACTATTTCAATATCAATTTCATTCGTAGTAATATTGTTAATTGTTGATAATAATAGTATTTGTGTTGAACTGGTTGAGTTGATGTAATACTTCATAGTAGTTTCCGGTTTCTTGTGTCCTGCTCGCAACATTACTTCCTTAGCAGGGACATTAGAGGTTGCCAACATAGACAAGTGTGTTTTTCTAAGCGAATGATACTTAAAAGCAATACCTGTTTTGGTTTTGATTTCTTTTACCCGGTATTTAAGAGAATTAACGGTTAAAAGTTCTCCGTTTTCTTTTCTATTTATGAAATCTCCACCGATTATTTTTTTGTATTTTCTTTTGGTTTTATCAATTACGATTTCAGATTTTCGGGATAAATAAGCCTCCGTTGGATGTTTGTTTTGCTGTTTGATTAAAGCTTTCAAATGTTCATGTAGAACATCCGGGACATCAATTTCGCGGACAGAGGTTAATGTTTTTACTGGTCTAAGACAAAAGACCCCCTTTTCAACAATCATTTGCTTGTTAATCCTGATTTTGTGAGTTTCCCGGTTATAGTCTTGCCACATTAATCCAAAACATTCGCCTACCCGTATGCCCAAATAATATCCTGGCAAAAAAGCAGTATAACAATTGCCACCCTTCAAAATATTTGAAATCTGACTAATTTCATAAGAATTGTAGGTTGCCATTTTGTCATATTCTTCTGCATCTTCTTGTCTGATTTTAGGTATTTTCAGCTTAGTTCCATTATCTATAAACATTCGTGTATATCTAATTGGGTCAATATGCTCGGTTTTGTTTGCCAGCCCCCATAGTTGATAAAACAGCTTTAGAAAGCTTTCCACATATTTGTAGCTATAATCATTATTATAGAGTTCCTGCAAAAAATCTTCCATATCTGACACATTAACTTCTGAAAAATATTTATCTCCAAATGCAGGAGAAACATGATTTTTCCAAATAGAAGTATATTTTGTTACGGTTCCATCGGCTTTTCCCTTGCTAGTGTTTTTCAAGTAGTAAAACCACATTTCAGACACCTTGCAATCAGTAAATAGAACATCGGGTTTGGGAGTCCTCATTTCCACAAGTCGCAACTCTCTTGCCTTTTTTGCTTGTGCTTTAGACAATATGTAATGACCTCTGATTTGTAGTTTCGTGGATTTACCTGTATAC
>CAMWYL010000177.1 GCA_947178465.1 uncultured Lachnospiraceae bacterium
GGATAACAGGCCGATACCAAACCGCCCGATATAATCCGTCCGGATTCTGCCATCCTTGAGATTGCGTTTGGAGGATTCCCCGATAACGGCAAGGAACTGATGAATTTCATCCTCTGTCAATCCCTGCCCGTTATCTGAAAAGACAAGGCGGCTGCCCTCCTCTATCTCGAGCACGATTGTCCCCTGCACTTCAACGGCTTCCCCTTTTGTCTCCTTCTCCCAAATCGTTCTCGCAGTAATGGCATCTACACCGTTTTGCAGAAGCTCCCTGACATAAACGTCGGGACTGCTGTATAAATGGTCTGACAAAATCTCTATCATTCCACCCAGATTTACCTGAAAACGATAGTCATTCATAATTTCATCTCCTCCTCACAAATATCTGTCCGATTTATGACATCCATAAATGCTCCACTTTGCAGAGCCTGACCAAATCCCCTTGTTCTTCCACTGTATAGCGAAGTCCTCTGCCATACCTTGGTCCGAAATAATAATTCAGATACACCTGTTGCCGTTCTTCATCAACAGCAAATTCGGCTAACGCCTCCGAATAGAACATGCCGGATACCGGCGCCCTTTCCGGTTTCCGAGTCTTATCTGTTTCCCTTAAGTTCCCTTCTGAATAATACCATGCATCCCATATATCCGTTACGGTAAGGAACTCTTTAATATTCCCTTTACCATATTTAATGAGCATTGCCTTTGGTGCATTTCCGTAAATTGTATCCACGGTCGCCTGATGCACTGCCTCATCATATATTGCAATACATTCCTTCACCGCCCACGCAACAATGTCCTTCTTCACGTCGAACCTCCTCACATTAACAGTATCGTAACCCCGTACCTCCATACATCCCAAATCCGCTCAACTGTTATTCTCAAGATATTGTTTCAGAAAGCTCAATACCTCTATCGTACAGTCAACGACACGATTATGCTTATAATGTCTGTTACAGGAAAAATACCTGAAATATCCCCATGGGTCCTTTACCTGAGGTCCCCAATCCCAAAGTCCGTCCTCACGGGCATTCTCCAAGAGCCATTCAACGGCATTCGCCAAATATATTTCAGAACCCCTGAACCGGTTGATGTAGTTAAAGGTATCAAACCATCGTCTTGTCTGATTGAAAACAAAATTCTCCGGGAGCTTATCGGGAGTTTTATCCCAAAAATAACCGTTTTCATATGCCAGCCGCCCCAGATGCCGCAGCATGGCATCCTCCAGAGAAGCCGATATTTCCTGACGTCGCTTCAATAACAGCTCGCTCTGCATGGGCACCAGTCGTTTTTCCCTTGTCAGAAATACCTCATGCTGGGCCGCACTGTCCTTTTCGTAGGAATACTCGCCTTCCTCATATGCCCTGTTTGCAATGTACAGCCATTGGTGATATGTCTCATTGCACAAAGGGTGATTGGGCGTGATGGCCTCTAACAAATTGCAGACAATTGCGTTCTGCCATGGCTTAGCCCGCTCATTTTTTTCAAAAACCCCTTCACTGCCTGTACCGAAAAGCAGCTCCTGCAGATACTCGCTTGCCATAAACAGAATATCCCTGTCATCTATCGTGAGACCGATATATAGACAACGCTCAATTCCAACGCCGGAAGTGGGAATCTTCGCCTTCGCGGAATAGTCCTTTGATCGGAGCTTTCCCCATCCGCCATGTATATCCTGCGTCTGATACATCTCCTCCACAATATCGCTTTTCAAGAACGCTTCGCGCAGTACAGACAACGCCTCATCCTGATACGGGGTATCAAGCAAAGAAAACATTGCCTTGTATTTCACCGCCGGATACTTGCAAAAATCAAGAAGTGCCTCCACATGATCATTAAACTCTTTTCCCGTAAGCATATCCTTATTCCCTGCCTTATTATCCCCATTTTAGAAATCCTTTGACTTTTCCTGTTTTTTCATTTTATCGTTCAGGCTCAGGGACACTCTAATTCCACATGGAACAGGTCATAAAACTGTTGTGCCCATTCTTTTGTCCGGTAAAACACAATGCATTCCTGATATCCGTCACTGGTGACAAACAGATGACTTTCTGTATTCTGTTCCTCTATCACTTTCTCCATAAAGGTCAAAATACCCGTATCAAACCAATCATACTCGACCTTTGCTTCATATTGATAAGCTGTCCCATTACACAAAAACTTTACCGGTTGGATACCTTTTCCGGCCTCAAAGACTTCCGTAGAAAAAACTTCCTCTATGTCCGTAATTACAAGTTCCCCATGGGACAGACCGGAAATGCTCTCAAGAAATCTCGTATACATATCTGAAACATCCATAACTTCTACATCAAACGAATACAGTTCTGCCGGTCCCGTCTCAGTGCGGGCCCCGACCATACTCAGAATCATGCCAAGAAACTGTTCAGACTCCATAGACTCCAATATCTCCTGCGGCATATTAAGCCCCCACAATGCGATTTTCTCCTCCTGCACCATGGCATCAATTCCAAGCTTCTTCAATTTTTCCAAATTATCGTGGATAAGTGCCTTTACATCCATATCGTTACGCTCCATTCCTTATTTTTTATGATTTCTTAGTTGAAACGCTGATTAAAGCGTTTCCCGCACCGGATTTGCGCTGTGAAGCAGTATATTCCTCTGCAAATCCGTGTGCATCCGCCGGAGGCTTTAAGGAAGTGCTGATTTAATCAGCGCTTCCTTAGATAACTCCATATTTTTACCAACCGGCAATTTCTTTTCTTAACGCCTCATATTCTTTCATGGATATTTTCTCATCTCGGAAAGTAAAGTCGCTGTTTTCGTCATATTCTTGAGGTGAATTCCAATATTCTGCACTTAGCTGAATTTCGTCCGCAATATTTCCTTCATCATCGTATCTTGTCAGCCAATACATCTGCCTTCCTGCATGTGAAGTATCACAATGCACAATCCATGTTGCATTATCGTAATTCGTATAAAACAGAACTCCTGCCGTTCCCTCCCCTTGTGCTAACACATATACCTTTCCGCCCCTCGCATCGAAATATATCCCACCATAGGGACCATCCACAATCAGTTCGTTTTCGCCATCATTATCCAAGTCAATCCGTTCTCCGACAGAATAGCTGAAATAATCTTCCTCCTCAGACGAAATTAGGTCAGATATCATAAGTGATTGTTCTTCATTGTCATAAACTGCGGGAAGCTCACCGGCAAGAAAAGCATCCAACAGTTCTTCCGGTTCAAGCGTTTCCGTGGAATATAATAATGCTTCCTCATCCGTGTGCGTCTCTTGTACACTGCTTTCTTCCGTTGATATTTCCTGCAATGCTTCTGATGCAGAGACATCCTGTACCGTGTCTTCCTCAACAGATCCTTCGGGAACATGCTCCTCTGAATCTGCTTCCTGTGTTTCATCCAAAGACGGTATTTCTTCATTCATATCTGAAGTTATTGCATCCTGTTCCCGGGAAGCACCACAACCGCTCAATGCGAATGCACAAAGCAGAACGATAGCAGTATTTTTGATATGTCTTTTTGTAATCATTATCTTTTGCCTCTCCATGGTTTATTGAATTATTGTACCGAAAACCCACCCACGGGATTTAGCTTTTTACCGTAAAAATCGGTTCCATCCGCGCCACCGGAGCCGCCATATTATGCGTTGTATGTACCGCAATTACTTCATCAATATCCTTATACGCATACGGTGCCTCCGCCCGAATGGATTCTTCCCATTTTTTCAATATATCAGCTCTGCCTTTTAAATCCGTGCGTGCCGGATCAATCGGCGTAATAACATGAAACTTTTTCATAAACCGATTAAATGCTTCATCATTCCCCTTGATTGCATCACCACGGGATTTTTTCCGCCCGGCGCCATGGCTGGCGCTCCAAAGCGAACCGGAATTTCCCAACCCACGAAGCAGATAGCTGGAGCTGCCCATGGAACCGGGAATCATCACCGGTTCGCCATAATAAGCAAATTCCGTACCTTCCATTTCTTCGCATCCACCGGCACAGCAGGCTCCCTTTCGGTGAATATAATATTCTTCACCGTCAATCTGCTTTTTCCAAATATAATTATGCGGGGCGTCATAAAGCAACTCCATATCGCACGCACCCAGCACACTTGTGAAAACATCCTGAATCATAAAACCAAGAAACAGGCGATTTGCAAAGCCAAAATTAGCAGCATTTCCGGAAGTGGACCGGAAACGGTTCCATGCATCCGATACTGCACAAGCCTCCGGTATCAGATAAATCTTATTTTCAGGATGAGCCACCCCGGTCGGATAAATATCCTGACAAATCTTACGGTTCAGTAAACCACTGTGATGACCAATTGTCAAAGAACCTGCATGAATCATCACCACTACGGCTCCTTTTTTAATATTCCATGCATTTGCGGTCTGACCATCATAAATCTCAGCAACCCGCTGCACTTCCATGAAATGATTACCGCCGCCGATTGTTCCTATCTGATCATCATAAGCCAATTGACCATAGTCGCCAATAAAATCCTCTAATCCCTCCGTATCATCTGCCTTTAAGCTCCCTCGAAACACCGTGCGATTCAACCATTTTTCCTGAATCTCAGACTGATAATACCGCCACAAACCAATCTTTTTGCCGTCATTACTCGTTTCCAATACCCCTTCAAGTCCATAACGCAACAATGCCTGTCGCTGCCTTCCCGTCATCGGAATCTGCCTGCCACCCTCAAAAAAAATGTGGCGAAGTTTCTTTGTTAATTCAGGAAGCTTTTCCTGAATCTGCTCCTCAGACAGGTCCGTCGTGTAAAACCGCATGCCACAGTTAATATCATTTCCCATTGCCTGGGGGACCGCAAAGCCTTTTGTCATCATCACTGTTCCAATCGGAATACCTGACCCTTTATGAAAGTCAGGAGTCAAAATAATTTTCTCAATCCGTTGCTTATCTCCCTGAAAAAAATCCGGAACTGCCGTCAGCCTTGCCAGAGTTTCCTCTAACGCTGTCATCTGATGTAACTCTGCCGTTGCATTTTTATCCGGTACGGAACCCTCCGGCAGATAACAGGATATTATGTTGTTTCTGTCTTTAAACTCAATTTTATGTACCATAGCGCGCCTCCGGCATAAACCTATACCCTCTGCCTATTATACTAAACCTGTTTACATTTACAGCCGCACCTTCCCAACTCCATTAAACACATGAAGCTCTTCCATGCATCCTGCCAACAGCTCTATTGCCGACTCTGTTCCGATTTCCTTAATTTTCTTAAACTCCTCTTCCTTTAAGGGAACTATCCAGAGTAAATTAATTTTATCTCCCATAAAATCAGGATAATCCGGTGCGGCAATCTGAGGCAAAAGTCTGGAATTCAAAAGCCACACGGCACTGAAGCCTTCTATCGCATCACAGGGTACTGTATGCCCATGTCCCAAAAAGCTAATCTCCTGCCACGGAATACGGGATAGGGCTGCAATATAAGAATACATTTTCATGCATATGTCACTCTGCTCCTCTGATGCGGCAAAGCCAAGCTCTATCCTCCGAAAATCCGATGTTTCCTCCTGAAAATATTGCTCCACCTGTGGCATGGGAAGCAGGCTCACCCCTACAGTGATACCATAATGCACCCCATCCTTAGTACCTGCGACCAAAACTTTAGGCGGAAATTTTTTACCATCAATTCCCAAATATTTCTCCGGCTTCCCGAAAAAGTCCTCCACGGCTTTCTCATGCAACTGCCGCACTTCCTCCCAATATTCACCTTCGAAATAATTCCAAAACTCCCGGCTTTTGTACACTCTGGCTCCCAACACCTCTTCCGCCTGAGTCAGTTCCCATGCATATGGCGCTGTCCCCAAAGCATATCTGGAATATCCGCTAAAGCCCTGATAACCGCTCCATCCGGGAATTACACAAAGCAGCGTATCTCCCTCCAAAAGCGCTGCCGCATCTCCTTCTTCAAACCAGACAATAGACAACATTTCCCGATTCAGCCGGATACCGGCCTCATCATGTTTTACAAATTCTCTTGGCATAGCCGGCGCCATACCGCCTTTCATTGCATCTGCATCAAGCCTGTCCGGCGCTTTTCCCACATTACATATCCAACAGCTCTTCATGTACGCATTCTCCATTCCTGCATGAAACCAAAGGTAAAAATAGCAGCAGGTGTCACTCTCCTCCACAAATGCCTGTATCCGGCAGCTTGGAGATTGGCTTTCCGCTAAAATAACCGGCTCTGACGGCTTCTTCTTTTTTCCAAACATATAACGCGCCTCCTGTATTGTTCGTCTTTTTCATGGATACAATCCTGCCCATACAACTCACTTATGATACGGCTCTCCATTGATAATCCGATACCCCCTGTATATCTGCTCCAACAGAATCACGCGCATCAACTGATGCGGAAAGGTCAGGGCTGAAAAGCTGATTCGCTCATCAGCTCTTTGCAGCACGCTCCCATGAAGTCCCAGAGAACCGCCTATCACAAAGACAACATTGCTTTTCCCGGAAAGTCCAAGCCCTTCCAGATGCTTTGCAAACCCCACTGAATCGTACCCTTTACCGCCTATCGCCAGTGCGATACAGTGTGCATCCTCGCGGATATACCGCAGGATACGTTCCGCCTCCCGCTGCTTAATCCGGTCCTCCAGCGCCGCGGAAGCCTTATCCGGCGTTTTTTCATCCGCCACTTCTATCATTTCCAACTTACAATACCTGGAAAGCCGCTTCTCATACTCCGCAATCGCGTCCCGATAATACTTTTCCTTAATCTTCCCCACCGTAACAAGGGTTATATTCATTCTTTCTCTCCGCTTTCACAATCGTCAGCAGTATCCTTCAGAAGCAGTCCTCTGCATGAATACTGTCTCTTATCCCCATCTGCCGCTGCCGCCGAATAGCCTTGTGTAGATCTCGGT